>JAGXAX010000293.1 GCA_018971405.1 Alphaproteobacteria bacterium
TTGCGTCCCTCGGGCAACGGCATGACATGGCCGCAGGATTTGCAGGTGCGCGATTCTTCGTTCGACCAGAAACGGTCGAACAGCGGCGGCAGGTCTTTGACGATGCTCTTGAGCGGCAAAAATTCCTCGTAGAGTTTTTTGTGGCACTTGTCGCAATACCAGAGAAAGCCGTCGCGTTCGTCCGCCGCGCGCTTGCGCTCGACGACGAGGCCGACGGTATTCGCCTTCCGCTGCGGCGAGTGATGCATGTGCGCGGGCAGCAGGAACATCTCGCCTTCCCTGATCTCGATGTCACGGGGCCTTCCGCCCTCCATCACGCGCAGCGTCATGTCGCCCTCGATCTGGTAGAAAAATTCCTCGCCCGGGTCGTCGTGATAATCCTTGCGTGTGTTGGGCCCGCCGATAGCCATGATGATGAAGTCGCCGTCCTTGAAAACGGTCCGGTTGCAGACCGGCGGCTTTAATTTATCGCGGTTGTCCTCGACCCATTTCATGAAGTTGAACGGCGCTTGCATTCAATCCTCCTTTATCGTGGCGATGCATTTGAGCTCGATCGAAATCGGCGTCGGCAGGCAGTTGATCTCGACCGTCGTGCGGCATGGCGGATTGCCGGCGAAATATTCCGCCCAGAGTTTGTTGTAGGTCGGGAAATCGTCCTTCATATTGGTGAGGAACACCGTGACGTCGACGAGATCCGTCCAGCTTGCGCCGGAAGCCTCAAGGATATTCTTCACGTTCTCGAACACGCTGCGGCATTGAGCTTCGATGCCTTGCGGGATATCCTTGCCGCCCTTGACGCGCGGGCCGACGCCGGAGAGGAACAGCAGGTTCCCCACGCGTTTCGCATGCGGGTAAAGGCCGACGGGGTCGGGCGCTTTTTCCGCGTTGATGGTTTTCATACGAAACCTTTCCGCCGCGCTATCACGCGATCCTCGATATCGTTTTTTCCTCGGTAAAAAATTCCAATGCGCGCCGGCCTCCCTCGCGTCCGACGCCTGATTTTTTGACGCCGCCGAAAGGCGTGCGCAAATCGCGCGCGTTCCAGCAGTTTTGCCAGACGATGCCGCTTTCGATTTTTGCGGCGACGCGGTCGGCCTTTGCCCGGTCTTCCGTCCAGACCGACGCGGCAAGGCCGTATTCCACGCCGTTGGCGAGCGCGACGGCTTCGTCTTCGGTTTTAAACGGCATGATCGTCACCACGGGGCCGAAAATCTCTTCCTGATTGGCGCGGCACTCCATCGGCAAGCCCTCAATGATTGTCGGTTCGATGAACCAGCCGCCCTTGCAGCGTCCATCGACAATGCAGCGTTTGCCGCCGGTAAGGACTTTCCCGCCTTCCCGCTGCGCGAGGCCGATATAATCCAGCACTTTTTCCATGTGCGCTTTGGAGACCATCGGGCCGTGTTGCGTCTCTTCAAGCAGCGGATCGCCGATTTTTATTTCCTTGGCGCGGGCGATGAAGGCCTTTTTGAAATCTTCGTAAATCCCTTCCTGCACCAGCAGGCGCGAACCGCAGAGGCAGATCTGCCCTTGATTGGAAAATCCCGCCGCGATCGCGCCTTCGGCCGTCTTGTCCAGATCAGCATCATTGAACACGACCGTCGGGTTTTTGCCGCCGAGTTCAAGCGAGACCTTTTTGAGCTGCCGGGCGGCGGCGGCATAAATCGTTGTGCCCGTCACGGTGCCGCCGGTAAAGGAAATCGCGGGGATATCCGGATGCGCCGTGATCGCCGCACCGATGTTCGCCCCCTTGCCGTGCAGCACGTTGAACACGCCCCCCGGTATCCCCGCATCATTCGCGAGGTTGGCCAGCATATAGGCCGTCATCGGTGTCACCTCGCTCGGCTTGGCGATGACGCAATTGCCCGCCGCCAGCGCAGGCGCGAACTTCCACGTGAAGAGCAGCATCGGCAAATTCCACGGCGAGATCGTCGCAACGACGCCGAGCGGCTGCGGCAAAGTATAACTTTCAATTTTTTCCGTTTTGAACTTTTCGCCGGAAAACCTCACGGCCTCGTCGGCAAAAAACCGCAGATTGGCGCTGCCGCGCATGATATTCACCGCCGTGCAGGCAGCCACGGGGCGGCCGTTGTCGATGCACTCGGCGCGGGCGAACCCGGCGCGGTTTTTCTCGATCATGTCCGCGAGATTGCGCAGGGCTTTGGCGCGTCCGGCGGCGGGCGTGTCGCGCCACGCGGGAAAAGCCTTCTTCGCCGCCGCGACGGCCAGCTCCAGATCTTCCGCGCCGGAATCCGGCACCAGCGCATAAGGCGCGCCGACCGCCGGATCATCCGTTTCAAAATACCGTCCCGAAACGGGTGCACGCATCTCGCCGCCGATGAAGTTTAAAATCTTTTGCATTACAAACTCAGCGTCCGTCCGCCGTCAACCGGCAGGTTGATGCCGTTGATGTAGGCCGCGGCGGGGCTAGCAAGAAATGCGACTGCCTGCGCGATTTCCTCCGGCCTGCCGTAGCGGCCGAGCGGCACTTGCGCCTTT
>JAGXAX010000294.1 GCA_018971405.1 Alphaproteobacteria bacterium
AGGAAGAACATGACAGAAGCACAAGACACAGCAGGCACAAAGTACCCGGTACTGCCCTTGCGGGACATCGTGGTTTTTCCGCATATGATTGTGCCGCTGTTCGTCGGGCGGGAGAAGTCGGTGCACGCGCTCGAAAGCGCGATGCAGAACGGCAAGCAGATCGTGCTGGTCACGCAAAAGGCGCCGCAGCAGGACGACCCGACGCCGGGCGACCTTTACGACGTCGGCACGCTCGGCGTGGTGCTGCAACTGCTCAAACTGCCGGACGGCACGGTCAAGGTGCTGGTCGAGGGGCAGAACCGCATCCGGATCACGACCTACACCGACAAGACGGATTATTTCGAGGCCTATACGGCCGCCGTGCCCGAGGCGCCGGTCAGCGGCGATTCGGCGACGGTGCTGATGCGCACCTGCACCGCGCAGTTCGAGCAGTACGTGAAGCTGAACAAGAAGATTCCGCCGGAGATCATTTCCTCGGTCAGCCAGATCGAGGATCCCGAGAAGCTGGCGGATACGGTGGCCTCCTACCTGTCGTTGAAAATCTCCGAGCGTCAGAAGCTTTTGGAGACGGCGGACGTCGCCCAGCGGCTGGAGAAGATCTTCGGCTACATGGAAGGCGAGATCGGCGTGCTCGAAGTCGAAAAGCGCGTGCGCGGCCGCGTCAAGCGCCAGATGGAGAAGACCCAGCGCGAGTATTACCTCAACGAGCAGATGAAGGCCATCCAGAAAGAGCTGAACGAAGGCGAAGAGGGCGGCGACGAACTCACCGATCTTGAGGTCTTTCGACGTCTTGGAGCGCTTGCTCCACGGCAGCGACACCATCCAGTCGAGATAGTTGCGCACCACGGTCGCCTCCGCCGACATCGGCCCCATCTGGCGGAGCTTTTTCAGTTCGGCCTCGCACTTGGCGGCGGCCTCCTTGCTCATGCGGGCCTTCTTGATCTTGTCCTCGAGCTCGGCCAGCTCGTCGCCGCCCTCCTCGCCCTCGTTGAGCTCCTTCTGGATGGCCTTCATCTGCTCGTTGAGGTAATACTCGCGCTGCGTCTTCTCCATCTGGCGCTTGACGCGGCCGCGCACGCGCTTTTCCACTTCCAGCACGCCGATCTCGCCTTCCATGTGGCCGAAGATCTTTTCCAGCCGCTGGGCGACGTCCGCCGTCTCCAGCAGCTTCTGGCGCTCGGGGATTTTCAGGGAGAGATACGATGCCACCGTGTCCGCCAGCTTCTCCGGATCCTCGATCTGGCTCACCGACGAGATGATTTCCGGCGGGATTTTCTTGTTCAGCTTCACGTATTGCTCGAACTGCGCGACGCAGGTGCGCATCAGCACGGATGCCGAGTCGCCGCTCACCTGCGCGGACGCAACGCCCGTCGCATAGGCCTCGAAATATTCCGCCTTGTCGGTATAGGACGTGACCCGGATGCGGCTCTGCCCCTCGACCAGCACCTTGACAGTGCCGTCGGGCAGTTTCAGCAGTTGCAGCACCACGCCGAGCGTGCCGATGTCGTAAAGGTCGCCGGGCGTCGGATCGTCCTGCTGCGGCGATTTTTGCGTCACCAGCACGATCTGCTTGCCGATCTGCATCGCGCTTTCGAGCGCGCGCACCGATTTCTCCCTTCCGACGAACAAGGGCACGATCATGTGCGGGAACACCACGATGTCCCGCAAGGGCAGCACCGGATATTTCGCGCCTGTCGTTTCAGATGTTTCTGTCATGTTCTTCCCCTTTTCTCGCTTGCACCTGCATTATACCATGCAATGGCAATGCCTGATTTGTTTATAGTTAGAAAATATTAATTTTACGAAACAATCAACACCGCGCCCGCCCAAAGGCGAGGCAAGATTTTGTATTTTTTAAAAAATTATAAGCGCTTACGCCGCTTTTTTATCATCCGCGTCGAACGGCTGCCGTTCGACGATCTCGTCGATCAGGCCAAAAGCCTTGGCATCTTCGGCGGACATGAACCTGTCGCGCTCCAGCGCCTCTTCGATCGACTTCAGTTTCTGGCCCGTATGCTTGACGTATATGCCGTTGAGCCTCTGACGCAAGCTTAATATTTCCTTGGCCTGAATTTCAATGTCCGTCGCCTGCCCCTGCGCGCCGCCGGAGGGCTGGTGCACCATAATCCGCGAATTCGGGAGACTGTAGCGCTTACCCGGCGCGCCCGCCGTCAGCAGCAGGGAACCCATCGAGCAGGCCTGCCCGATGCAGACCGTCGCCACGTCCGGCTTGATATATTGCATCGTGTCGTACATGGCGAGGCCGGAGGTCACGACGCCGCCCGGGGAATTGATATAAAGGTAAATGTCGCGCTTCGGGTTTTCGGATTCCAGAAACAGCAGCTGGGCGCAGATCAGCGATGCCATATGGTCCTCGACCTGTCCGGAGAGGAAGATGATCCGCTCTTTCAGCAAGCGCGAATAGATATCGTAGGAGCGCTCGCCGCGCGCCGTTTGCTCGATAACCATCGGTATCAGCATGCTTGCCTGTTC
>JAGXAX010000295.1 GCA_018971405.1 Alphaproteobacteria bacterium
CAATACAAGGCGCCGGCGCGGCTGGATGATCTGCTGACCGTCAAATCGGAGATCACGCGGGTTGGCGGTGCGAGTATGGAAATTCGGCAGGAGATTTCCTGCGATGACAGGTTGATGACAGTCATAAAAGTTACACTTGTTTGTGTTGACAGTGCCTTCAAAGCTGCCAGATTACCGGCGGAGATCAAAGGAATATTCGACTCGAAGTCTTAGGGAGAAATAAAAATGGTGGCTTTACCGGTTGCGGGAACGGACTCCGTCGTGCTGGCGGGGTCGCATGCCGTTCATGACCTTTCGATCTGGGGTCTGTTCCTGCAGGCCGACCTGATCGTGAAGGTCATCCTGCTGATCCTCGTTTCGGCGTCGATCTGGAGTTGGGCGATCATCTTTGACAAATGGGCGACGTTCAAGAGCCTGAATGCCAAGGCCAACAAGTTCGAAGGCTCGTTCTGGTCTGGCGAGGCGCTGGAGAAGCTCTACAAGCGCATTCAGGCCAAGCCGGGCGACCCGATGGCGCGCACCTTCTGCGCGGGCATGAACGAATGGAATCTGACCGTCGAAAGCGGCGGGTCGAACCTCGCGGCGGGCGACCTGCGCGCCGGTCTGCAGCAGCGCATCGACCGCGCGATGGCGACCTCGATCAGCCGCGAGATCAACCTGCTGGAAAGATACATGACCTTCCTCGGCACTGTCGGCTCGACGGCGCCGTTCGTCGGGCTGTTTGGCACGGTCTGGGGCATCATGAACAGCTTCTCCGCCATCGCGGGCGCGCAGAACACCAGTCTCGCCGTCGTGGCTCCCGGCATTGCGGAAGCCCTGTTCGCGACCGCGCTCGGCCTCGTCGCCGCCATTCCGGCTGTCGTGGCCTACAACAAATTTTCCACCGATCTCGGCCGCTACGGCGACAGGCTTGAGGCTTTTTCCGCGGAGTTCGGGTCCATTTTAAGCCGCCACCTCGAAATGCAAGGCAAACACTGATGGGCGTCAAGCTCGAAAGGGGACGCCGCGGCGGACGTCGCGCGCACAAGATGATGGCGGATATCAACGTCACGCCGCTGGTGGACGTGATGCTGGTGCTGCTGGTGGTCTTCATGATCACCGCGCCGCTGCTGACGGCGGGCGTCAACGTCAACCTGCCGAAGGCGCACGCCCGCGCGCTCGACAAGCAGGACGATGCGCCGCTGGAAATTTCTCTCGACGCGCAGGGGCATATCTACATCGGCCAGACGCGCATGACCGCCGATGAATTGAAAGCGAAGCTGGCGGCGATCGCGCAGCAGGCGCCGGACAAGCGGATCTATATCCGCGCCGACAACCATTTGTCCTACGGGCAGGTCATGGGCGTGATGGCGATCGCCAGCACGTCCGGTTTCACAAAAATCGCCCTCGTGACGGACCCCTCGTCGGCGCAGGGGCGATAAGATGGAATGACGACGCATGCGGCGCACCTCTATATATTCTTCCATGGCCTTTCATGCGGTTGTTCTGCTCATCGCGGTCATGGGCCTGCCGTTGCTGCCCGCCGCCGTGCCGGACATGCCGCCGCCGATCACTGTTGATCTCGTCGATATCGCAAAAGTGACCCAGACGAAGAAGTTCGCGCCCCAGCCTGCGCCGCCGCAGCCGAAACAGAAGCCGCAACCGGCGCCGTCGCATCCGGTTCCCGCGCCGACCAATAGGTCTTCCACCGCGGTGACGCCGACCGTCGCGCCGCCGCTGCCGGAAGACCGCCCGCCGGAAAAAACGGAAGTGGCGGATAAAAACGCACTGCCAAAGAAAATAAAGAAAAAGGACAAGGCGAAGCTCGTCAAAAAGGAAAAGCAGCAGGATTTCGCCGCCGTGTTGCGCAACCTCGAGGACAGCACGCCCAAGCCGGCGCAGCAGGCGGGGCAGAACGCGCCCTTGGCTGATCGCATGACGATGAGCGAGGAGGATGCGCTGCGCGGGCAGTTGGAAAGCTGCTGGAACGTGCCGGTCGGCGCCAAAGGCGTGCAGAACATGTCGGTAAGCATATTTATGGTTATAAATCAGAACCGGACGCTGCAATCGGCGCGCATCGTCGATACGGCGCGCTACGGTTCCGATCCGGTTTTCCAGTCCGTGGCGGACAGCGCGCTTCGGGCGGTGCGCAATCCAAAGTGCTCGCCTTTTGATCTCCCGCCTGATAAATATAGTGTCTGGAACACGATAACTGTGACTTTCAACCCGAAGGATATGTTCTGATGAAACTCGGCAAATATGTGCTGGCGGTTTTCGCCATTCTGGTTTTCGGCTGCGCAACGCCTGCGCGCGCCGACCTGAAGATCGATGTCACGCGCGGCGAGGTCAATCCGCTGCCGATCGCGATACCCGATTTTTCCGGCAGCGTCAGCGACAATCCGCAGTTGGGACAGGAGCTTGTGCAGGTGATCTCGCATGATCTCGACAGTTCCGGCCTGTTCCGCGCGCTCGACAAGAATTCCTTCATTC
>JAGXAX010000296.1 GCA_018971405.1 Alphaproteobacteria bacterium
CATCTCCTGCAACTTGTCGCCAACAACCAGTTCGACACGATTTATCACGAGCATTTTTCCTATCTCTCGCTGCTGGCCGTCGAAAGGATGATGCGGGCGCAGGGCCTTCGCGTCTTTCACGTCGAAGAGCTGCCGACCCACGGCGGTTCGCTGCGCGTTTTCGCTTGCCATGAAAAATCCGGCCCCGCCACGCGCGACAGCGTCGCGGCGCTGCTGGACAAGGAACGCGCCGCGGGCATGGACAAAATGCCGTTTTACGAAGGCTTTCAGGCCAAGGCCGACCGCGTGCGGCTCGACTTCCTCAAATTCCTCGTCGAGGCGAAGACGGCGGGCAAGAAGATCGCCGCCTACGGCGCGGCGGCAAAGGGCAACACGCTGCTCAACTATTGCGGCGTGAAAAGGGGGATGATCGATTTCGTCTGCGACCTCTCGCCGCACAAGCAGGGGCTGCTGCTGCCGGGAAGCCATATCCCCGTCTTGCCGCCGGAGGAACTCGCGCGGCAAAAGCCGGATTACATCGTCATCTTCCCGTGGAACCTGAAGGCGGAAATCACCAAACAGCTTTCATACGCGCGCGACTGGGGCGCTCAATTCGCCGCCGCCATCCCCCGACTCGAGGTGTTCTGACCCCGCCGCTCAATCCACCGCGGCGGTGCCGAACCATTTGTGCCTGACCTTTTTGAAATGCGCCGCGGGGTCGTAGGCGTCCTTCAGCCGCAGGGTCGCGGGGTCGAGGCTTCCCATTGCCGCGAACAGCGCGTAGAGGGCGACCACGCGGTCGTGTTCCGCGCCCGCGCGGGCGATTTCCGCACCGATGTATTCCTGCTCGGCGTTGAGGATGTCGAGCGTCGTGCGCGTGCCGACCCGGGCTTCCGTCTTGACGCCCGCGAGCGCGGCGCGCGTCGCGCCGATCTGGATGCCGTAGGCCGCGTCCTCGGCCTTGGCGGCCAGCAGGTTTTCCCACGCGTCGGTGACCTGACGGCGGACGGTAAGCGCCGTGCCGCCCAGCTCCATGCGCCTTTGCTCTTCGACGTCACGCGCCTGCCGGACGCGCGAATCCGTGTCGCCGCCCGTGTAGAACGGGAAGGTCGCCGTGAGCATGACCGAGGCCTGGTCGACCTGCGAGTCAGGCAGCTCGGAAGGGTTGTCGAAGTTCCGCCCCACCTGCCCGACCAGATTGACCTGCGGGAGCGCCGTGCCGGCGACCGCGCGCCTATCGGCGGCGGCAGCGTCCACGGCGAGGCGCGCGGCGGAAAGATCGGGATTGTCGCGCTGCGCCGCGGCGACGGCCGCTTCCAGCGTGGCGGGCGGCTTGAGATCGTCACTCTTCGGCCACAGCAGGTCGTCCGTATCGACGCCGGAAACGCTCAATAGAGCGGCACGGCTTTCACGCAGGCTCGCTTCCGCCTGCGCGCGCGCGGCAACCGCCGCCGAGAGGCGCGCTTCGGCC
Source organism: Alphaproteobacteria bacterium (assembly GCA_018971405.1). Taxonomy (GTDB): domain Bacteria; phylum Pseudomonadota; class Alphaproteobacteria; order Micavibrionales; family UBA2020; genus PALSA-926. Next base: position 1,451 of record JAGXAX010000296.1, read on the forward strand.
TGCCGGACGTCCGTCATCGTGACCGTGCCATGACGCAAACGCTCTCGTGCCGCGTGCAACTGCCTGTCAAGCGCATGCACGTTGTCGTCCTCCAGCCGCACGGTCAAGCGGTCGCGCGCCGTGTCCATGAAATACGTGGCCGCCTGCAGGAGGACCGTCTGCCCCGTCGCGTCCAGCGCCGCGCGCGCCGCCACGACCCTCTTCTTCGCGGCCTTCATCGAGGCCAGCGTCGTTCCGCCGCTGTAGAGCGGCTCGCTGACCGCCAGCGCGACGGCCTTGGGATTATCGCGCGTCGTGCCGGTGCTGTTGCCGTCGAGCGTCCCCGCCTGATAGGAGGCGCTGCCCGTCACCGACGGGCGGAAGCCCGAGACCGCCTGCGCGTAAGTCTCGTCCACGCTCTTCAACTGCGCCCGCGCGGCCTTGATTTGCGGGTTATCCGCGTAGGTCAGGCCGAGCGCCTGCGATAACGACATCCACGGCCCGCGCGGCGGCGCCGCATCCGAGAGCTGGCGGCGGTGGCGGCGGTGCGTTTTCGCAGGTGCGGTTTTCGCCGGAAGCGTTTTTGCGGCAACGGCTTTTGCGGGCAGGGCGGCTTGCTTCGCAGGCGCCACGGGCGGCGGCGTTTCCGTGGCGGAAGCAACTCCGGATTGAACAAGCAGAGCCAAAATTACCGATAAATAAAGAAAAAAATCCCTGAAATGCACGTCCCCTCCGAAGGAGTATTACAACCTAAGGTTATAATACTACCGGAATCGCCGCCTACATCAAGCCCGTCCTCTACAATATATAATGCATACTATTGTACTCAGATATTCCCCGCCGCGGGACGCGCGAAACGGACTTTGCCGTTGGCGATGACGTCATGCACGTCGGCCAGCCGCAACGGCTTGGGCAAGAAGGCGTTGACCTGCAGCTTACCGGCCTCGGCCGCCGTCTGGCCTGACGTATCGCTCGTCAGCATGACGACGGGAATGTCGCGGGTCAGCGGATGTTCGCGCAAGTTCCGCAGGATCTCGAG
>JAGXAX010000019.1 GCA_018971405.1 Alphaproteobacteria bacterium
AATACCATTTCTGAATAAAGGGGAGTTCTTTAATATAGAAATGATACAATCGCGTGTCGAAACACCAAACTTGGTTAATATTCGGGCAAAAGAAGGTAAATGCGGCCCCGTACTGCTAGGACCCCAGCAAATATATCCCAGATGGTTTAATCTTTTAGCTGTAACCTTCTTCATTATAGGGATTTATCAAATCATGGTATGGCTAGTGCATTTATTTCAGCACTAACCTCCCACTTGATTGCAGAAAATTCGAATACTCACATCCATAAATCGCAAAACATCCCCTTCCTGCGCATTGTAACGGCATAAAATCGCACCATTGATACGCGTCAAAGCTTGTAACTCGGCAATCGCTTCTCCTGTTCTCTCGGGAGAAGCCCATGAGAATACGCCAGCCCGCCGACAATTTTCTGCTGCGACAACCGTATTCCGCGCTTGTTATTGTAAAGATGAGCCCCAGCGGCGCGCCGGACAGCGTCAGTTACTGGCAGTCCCCCGCCGCGAACGAAAGCGCCTGCGTGCACAAAAGTTACACGGCGGGCGCTCTTTTGGATATCGTCGTCTAGCGGCGCCTCTTGGGCTTGACCGCCAAAAATGCGCGGCTATTATGAATGCCACAGGGAAAGAGAGGTGCCGCATGAAGAAAGGCTTCTGTGCAAATATCGAAAAGCTGACAGAGGAGAACACTGATTTCCGCCGCGTGCTCTATACGGGACATAACCTCCAGCTTGTCCTGATGACGCTGCCGCCCGGTTGCGACATCGGCGCGGAGGTGCACGACGACCGCGACCAGTTCTTCCGCGTCGAGAAAGGCGCAGGGGAAGTGTGGATCGACGGCAAATGCAACAAGGTGAAAGCCGATGACGCCGTGATCGTCCCGCAGGGCGCGGAGCATAACGTCGTCAACACCGGCGCCGCTCCGCTGCATCTTTACACCATTTACGGCCCGCCGGAGCATATCGACGGCACGATCCACAAAACGAAAGACGACGCCGAAGCCAACCACGCGCAAGACCATTTCGACGGCAAGACCACCGAATAGGACTTTAAGGAGGCCGCCATGATCTATATCGCCGCGCAGGGCCGGCAAATCCCCGCCCTCGGCTTCGGTACGTATAAGCTGAAGGGCAGCGCAGGCCGGGACGCCATCGCAAATGCGCTCGAAACCGGCTACCGCCATATCGACACCGCGCAGTTCTACGATAACGAAGCGGATGTCGGCGCCGCCGTCGCCGCGAGCGGCGTCGCGCGCGCGGACATCTTCCTCACCACCAAAATCTGGCCGGACAACGCCGCCGAAGGCAAGCTGCAGTTCTCCTTCGACGAAAGCCTGAGGAAGCTGAAGACGGATTACGCCGATCTGCTGCTGATCCACTGGCCGTCTTCACCCGCGCCGTTCAGGGAGCAGATGAAGGCGCTGCAGTCCGTGAAAGACGCCGGAAAGGCGAAACTGATCGGCGTTTCAAACTTCACGGTCGCGCAAACGAAAGAAGTGCTTGAAACCATCGGCGCGCCCGTCGCCGCCAATCAGGTGGAATATCACCCCTATCTCTCGCAGAATCCGCTGCTGGATTACATGCGCGCGCACGGCCTGTTCCTCACCGCCTATTGCCCCGTCGCGCAGGGCAAGGTGACGAAAGACCCCGTCATCGGCAGGATCGCGAACGCGCACAGCAAAACGCCTTCGCAGGTCGCGCTGCGCTGGCTGGTGCAGCAGGACAATGTCGCCGCCATCCCCAAAGCCGGCAGCGAAGCCCACATCCGCGAAAACTTCGACATTTTCGATTTCGCGCTCTCGGATGAAGAGATGAAGCAGATCTCCGCCCTCGCCCGTCCGGACGGGCGCATCGTCAACCCGCAGGGCATCGCGCCGAAATGGGATAAGGCCGCCTGATTCAGCCCGCCAGCAGATAAACGGAAACCATCGCGAGCGCGGCGGCGAGCCACTGCCAGCGGTTCAGTTCTTCCCTGAGAAATATCCGCGCCAGCGCCATGACGACGACGGGATACATGGCCGTGACGGTCGTGACCGTCGCGACCGACCCCGCTTTCAACGCCGTGTAATAGCAAAGTATGCCGGTGATGCTGAGGCAACTGCCGCAAAAGAGCAGGCTGACGCCTTTTTTGTCCCGCACCAGGCCGCCCTTGTTGAAAAACAGCAGCGGCAGGACGGCCATCGCGCCGCCGAACGACTCGTAAAACAGGATGCTGTGCGGCTGCATGGACTGCATCGCCAGCTTGGGCAGAAACGCCCAGATTCCCCACAATACCAGCGCCGCCAGCGGCAGCAAAACCCCGCTATGGGCCTTCAGTCTTGCGATCACTCGTCTTCACCATCATCAGCAGGGACACGATGCCGAGCGCCACGCCCGCCGCCTGCCGAGCGCCGAGCGTTTCGCCGAGAAAAAGATAGGCCATCAGCGTCGCCACCACCGGATAGAGCGAGGCGATCACGACGTTGTAGGTCAGGGAATTGTTGCGCAGGGAGAGATTGTAAAAGAGCTGCGCCGTACCGCCCGAAACACCCACCAGCCCCGCCAGCATCACGCCGCGCGCATTGAACTCCACATGAAAGCCGTAAAAGGCCTGCAGCGCCACGCAGCCGAGCAGGAAAAAACAGTTGGAGTAAACCGTCATGTGCAGCGGCGGCAATTGCCTGAGCGCCAGCTTGGGCAGGAACGCCGACACGCCCCAGAGAACGACCGCCAGCATGGAAGGGTAACCCCACGGAGTTTGCGGCGACAGCATTGACGAAGCCTCACTGACTTGATGTTGCGCCGCAGCAATTTTACAGATAGATGCGATGCGCCGAAGAGCACGCTTCACCCTATCCCATCCGCCGCCGGTTTTCTACAGCGCTGATATTGTGCGGATAATTAGCCGTTAACCGCATCTTAAAAAGATTATGGCATATTATAGGTGTACTCACAGGCTTTCGCTTAGGGTAGAGGGTGTATGCGGGAACAAACCGTAAACGTTCGTTCTGGACATAAAGAGGCAAAGGTTTTATTCAAAAAAATAAGAGTTCTTGCCGCCGCCGCCCTTGTACTTTTTTTGACCGCCTGCATCCCCGTCGGAGACCAGCAGATCAACTCCGACCTCTTCAAAAGCAGGCAGGACATGGAGCAGCGCGCGGCCATGCTGCATCCCGGCATGACGGAAGACGCCGTTTTTGAAAAAATCTGCATATCCAAGGGCAAATTCACGCACATGAGCCTGCCCGAAGTGCAGATGAGCCTCTACGGCAACTCGGTGGTGCAAGGCTCGCCCACGCAGCTGGACAATTTCAGACGGCAACTCATGGCCTATCAGGGCTATTACCTGCCCTACTCCGACATTTCGGACAGCGGCTCGCTGGGATTCGGCTCGCTGCGCGTCAACAAGACCGGCTACGTCCTCCGGCTGGTGCTGATCTTCCAGCATGGCAAGCTGCTGCAGGCCTCCATCGACGGCAATCAGGACGTCAACCAGTACGAGGACAAGTCCCTCTTCAACGTCCTGCTGCAGAAGACGACCGGCGTCAGCTTCTAGAATATCCATAATATTAAAAATAAATCCGCGCGGCCGTCAGTTTCAATTGACAATTCAAACACGTATTTGTAGTTTCCGCTCGCCTGTCAACGCAACCCGAAGAGCTTCTAACCCATGAGCCGGACTCCAGAGGAACTTGGCGCCAAGATCAGGGAAGCGAAAAACAGGCCGCCGGAAGAATCGCCCCTGCCCAAGTCGGACTTGTACGGGGCGAACAGCACCGGGCTGCGCATGGGAACGGACTTCATCGCTTCTATTGCCGTCGGCGTATTTTTAGGGTATTGGGTTGACCGCTGGTTCGGCATCCAGCCCTTCGGGATGATCGCCTTCCTGTTTCTGGGCTTCATCTCGGGCGTGATGCGGATGCAGAGGCTGCAGGCGCAGGAGACTGCGAAAGAGGATAAAAAAGAGCCGGAAAAGGCCGTGGATACAACCAAGGATCACACTTAGGAATTTTACATCTTGTCAGACAATATCCTCGAACAGTTTGCCATCAAGCCGATCGTTCCGCTCCATCTCGGGTCCCTGGACATCTCCTTCACGCAGGCCTCGGCCTTCATGCTCTTCGGCGCGGCGCTGACGATCACGCTGATGACCTTGAGCGTCCGCCGCAAGGCGCTGATCCCCGGCCGCTGGCAAAACCTCAGCGAAATCCTCTACGAATCCATCTTCGGCCTCACAAAAGAATACCTCAACGACGAGGCGTGGAAATATTTCCCCTTTGTCTTCACGGTGTTCATGATCGTGCTGATGGGCAACGTTCTCGGGCTCATCCCCTTCGCCTACACCTACACCAGCCAGATCATCGTGACCGGCGCGCTGGCGGCGCTCATCGTCGGCTTCGCGACGCTGGTCGGCTTTATCCGCCATGGGCTGCACTTCTTCTCGCTGTTCTTCCCCAAGGGCACGCCGCTCGTTATGGCACCGTTCATCATCCCCGTTGAAATCATCTCGTATCTTTCGCGCCCCGTCAGCCTCGCGATACGTCTTTGCCTCAACATGGTCATGGGCCACATGCTGATGCGCCTGATCGGCGGCTTCTGCGTGACGATGATCGCCCTCGGCATCGGTTTGAAACTGTTCACCGCCGTAACCTTCAGCGTCAACACGCTGCTGATGGCGCTGGAGTGCCTGGTCGCGCTCATTCAGGCCCACGTCTTCGCCGTCCTGACTTGCGTTTATCTCAAAGACGGCGTCGAATTGCACTAAACAACAACCACCAAGAACCAAAAAAGGAGAACTAAAATGGACGTACAAGTAGCAAAAATCCTCGCCGCAGGCATCGCCGCCGTCGGCGTTCTGGGTTCCGGGGTCGGCCTCGGCATCCTGTTCGGCAACGTCGTCACCGCGCTGGGCCGCAATCCTTCCGCCGCGCCCCTCATCAAGAAAGACGTCATTCTTTACTTCGCGCTGATCGAATCCATCGCCATCTACGCTCTCGGCATGGCGTTCTTCGTCGTCTACGGCATCAAGTAAGGAACACGGGAAGATGAAGCGTACGTCCTTCATAGCGCTGTCGGCCACGGCGGGCCTGTTGCCCGCCGCGCAGGCCTTCGCCGGCGACGGCGCGGGCGGCCTGCCGCAGATGGACGTCGCGACTTTCCCGAGCCAGCTGTTCTGGCTGGGCGTCAGCTTCGTCCTCGTCTATGCCGTCATGGCGAATGTCTCCCTGCCCCGTGTGCGCGAAACGCTCGACGGCCGGCGCTCGCGCAAGGACGGCCACCTCGATCAGGCCGGCCGGACCAACGAAGAGGCGGAGAAGGTCAAAAAGGCCTACGAGAAGTCTCTCGCCGAAGCGCAGAAGAAGGCAGCAGCAGCCATGGCCGCAGCCGCGCGCGATGCAGGCGCGAAGGCCGCGCAGGAGCAATCCGCCTTCGCCGAAAGCGCGCGCAAGCGCCTTGCGGACGCGGAGCGGAACATCGCCAAGGCCAAAACCGAGGCGCTCGGCTCCATGGCCTCCATCGCCACGGATATCGCCGCCGATATCGCGCGCAAGGTCGCCAATATGGACGTCAGCGCGGCGGACGCAAAGCTCGCCGTCGAAACCGCCATGAAGGAGGGCGAGGCATGAACGCTGAAATATGGGTCATGTTTTCGGCGCTTCTGGTCGGCGCCGTCATCTGGGCGAAGGGCAAAAAGCCCCTGCTCGCCGCGCTCGACAGCCGCACCGCCCGCATCAAGGCCGACCTTGAGGAAGCGGAGCGCCTGAAAAAAGAGGCGGAACAGCTCCTCGCCGACTACAAAAAGAAGCACGCTGACGCCGTCGAAACGGCGAAGAAGATCATCGAAAACGCGGAAGAGACCGTCACGCTGATGCAAAAGAAGGCAGAACAGACCCTCGCCGACAGCCTGAAGCGGCACGAGGCGATGCTGCTGGAGCGCATCTCCCGCGCCGAGGAATCCGCCGTGCAGGATCTGCGCCATCAGGCGGCGGACATCGCCGCCGCCGCCGCAGAGCACATGCTAACCGGCGCCATGCGCGCACACGGGCCGAAGCTGGTCGATGCCGCGATCAAGGATCTCCCGCAAAAAATGAATTGAAGTCCTCGGGGCTTTTTAAACCGAAGCCCTCAGGGCTTGAAACGCTGCCCGCCGTTCGTGTTTTTTGTTGTGGCCTTGCCGCCTTTGGACGGCTTGTCGTGCGGCTCCCGCGTGCGGGCCTTTTGCCTGAACTTCCCTGACAGGGCGCCATCGCTGCTGTCATTCCCCGCTATCCGGCGCAGGCGCTTCTCGTAGGTCTCCGCCGCGTCCATGACGATGTCGGTTTTATAATAAGCGCCGCGTCTGGCCTGATTCCAACCCGCGACCATTTTTCCTTCCGCAACATATTGCTCGCACATCTGCCAGAACGCCTTCATTTTCTCCGCATCGGAACGCCCGGCCTTGTCCGGCCACGCCGCTTCCAGCGCCTTGCGCAGCGGGGCGTATAAAGTTTCCTGCACTTCGGCGGCCTGATGCGCCTCTTTCTCCAGCGCTTTGGCGACCGGGTTCACGTCATCCGTCAGCGCGCTGACGGCAAGCCTGTCGATCACGACCGGCAATCCGTCCGGAAACTGCTCCGTGCAGACGGGCACGCGGCCGATATTCACCAGCCATCTGTCCCAGAAATCGATCTGCTGCTCGTGCAGGCGTTCCCTCAGGTAGGTGATCTTTGTTTCGTCTTTCTCCAGATTGCAGCCGGGGCAAAGCTCGATATGGGCATGGCCCGCCTCGATCCCCGCGATGGGGCGCAAAACCCAGCCGCTGTCATCCACGCGGCTCCAGCCGAAACGCCCGTTTTCAGGATCCGCATGCTCGATGCGCATGACCAGCCCGTACTGGTTGAGGAAGACAAGCCCGCCCTCCGCACCCGCCAGAAATTCTGTACCGTTGCGCGGCGCCGCCAACCCGAGCTTGTCGAAAACCTCAAGAACGTTTTGCGCGGTCGTCTCGCCGAACAGCGTCTGCAGGTAACCGGCGAAGGTCATCTTCTGCAGATCGCAGGGCTTCGCGTCATGTTGCTTCGGTTTTGTGTGCGAGGGCTTCTTCATATTCGATTCTCTTTATATATAGTTTCCGTAAATAATATTTGCGTAAAAATATACCATGACATAAATGAAATATAATTACTTTTTTTAGAAATTATATTAATTAAAATTAGATAATATTTTTCATAGCGTTAGCATGGCCAAAGCCAGATAAACGGAGTATAAATACAAGCAACCAGTCACCGCAAAAATGAGGTTTCCCGTGAAACATGCAGGAAAAGAGCAACCGGCCATGACCGACCTTCCCACTTTGATGACGCGCATGAACGACGCCTACCACCTCGACGAAAATGCCTCCGTGAAGGAATATCTCGCCGGCATTCGCCTCGGCGACGACGCAGGAGAGCGCATCAAAGGCACGGCGCGCAAACTGGTCGAGACCGTGCGCGCCAAACGCAAGATCTTCGGCGGGCTTGACAGCTTTTTGCAGGAATTCGGGCTCACCACCAAGGAAGGCGTGGCGCTGATGTGCCTTGCCGAGGCTCTGCTCCGCATCCCCGACACGGGCACCGCCGACATGCTGATCCGCGACAAGATCGGCGGTGCCGACTGGAACCAGCACATCGGCAAGGGCAACGATCTCTTCGTCAACGCCTCCACGTGGGCTTTGATGCTGACCGGAAAAGTCGTCAGCGACGTCGAGGCAGAAGCGAGCGGCCTGATCTCACGCATGGGCGAGCCCGTCATCCGCAAGGCGATGTTGCATGCGATGAAGATCATGGGCCAGCAGTTCGTCATGGGCCGCACGATCGAGGAAGGACTGGAGCGCGGCGCGGAAGCCGAGAAAAAAGGCTACCGCCATTCCTTCGACATGCTCGGCGAAGGCGCGCGCACGATGGAAGACGCGGAGCGCTATTTCAAAAACTACGAAATGGCGATCGACGCCATTGGCAAGGCCGCGAACGGACGCGGGCCTATTCAGTCACCCGGCATCTCCGTCAAGCTTTCGGCGCTGCATCCGCGCTTTGAATACGCACAGCGTCACATTTCCGTGCCCGCGCTCTCCGAAAAACTGCTGGCGCTGGCGGAAAAATGCGCGCGCCACGGCATCAGCCTCACCGTGGATGCCGAAGAAGCGCACCGGCTTGAAATATCCTTCGACATCATCGCCAACGTCTTTCCGTCCGCATCGCTGCAAGGCTGGGAAGGCTTTGGCCTCGCGCTGCAAGCCTACCAGAAACGCTCCGGCCGCGCGCTCGACTGGCTGATCGCGCTTGCCGCGCAAAATAACCGCCGCATGATGGTGCGTCTCGTCAAAGGCGCCTACTGGGACAGCGAGATCAAATACGCGCAAGTGAACGGCCTGCCCGGCTATCCGGTTTTCACGCGCAAGGCCGCGACCGACGTTTCCTACCTCGCCAGCGCGGCGAAGATGATGGAGCGGCGCGACGTTCTGTACCCCATGTTCGCGACGCACAACGCCTATACCGTCGCGGCGCTGATGGAACTCGCGGGCAAGAACCAAAAAGGTTTCGAATTCCAGCGCCTGCACGGCATGGGCGAGCCGCTTTATCATCAAATCGTCGGGATCGAGGAAGGCAAATATCCCTGCCGCGTTTATGCGCCGGTCGGCAGCCATCAGGATCTGCTCCCCTATCTCGTCCGCCGCCTGCTGGAAAACGGCGCGAACTCCAGCTTCGTCAACCGCCTGCAGAACGACAAGGTGCCGGTGGACGACATCATCGCCGACCCAGTCGAATACATGCAAAAGCTGGAAAGCAAGCCGCACCCGAAGATCCCCCTGCCCGCCGACATCTACGGCGCATCGCGCAAAAACTCCAAAGGCATCGAATTCGCCAGCACCAACGTCAGCGCAAAATTCCTGAAGGATGTCGAAGGATACGCAAGCCAGCGCTATACCGTCGCGCCGATGATCGACGGCGTGACCAAAATCGGGCCCGCACAAAAAATTCTCAGCCCCGTCGATACCCGCCGCGAAATCGGCGCCGTGACGATGGCGACGAAAGACGACATGCAACTGGCGCTCGCAACGGCGCACAATGCCTTCACGGCATGGAACAATACGCCCGCCGCCGGTCGCGCCGCCTGCCTGATGCGCATGGCGGATTTGATGGAAGAAAACATGACGGAGTTTACGTCGCTCTGCGTGCGCGAGGCGGGGAAATCTCTCCCCGACGCGATCGCCGAAGTCCGCGAGGCGGTGGATTTCTGCCGCTATTACGCCGTCGAGGGCCGCAAGCATTTCGGCGAAGCGGTCACGCTCCCCGGCCCGACGGGCGAAGCGAACCTGCTCTCGCTCCATGGCCGCGGCGTGTTCCTCTGCATCAGCCCGTGGAACTTCCCGCTGGCGATCTTCATGGGGCAGGTTTCCGCCGCGCTGATGGCGGGCAACAGCGTCATCGCCAAACCGGCGGAACAGACCTGCGCCATCGCGCAAAAGGCCGTTGAACTGCTTTACAAAGCGGGCGTGCCGAAAGACGTCATCTCCTTCATTCCCGCGCGCGGCGAGCTTGCGGGAGAAATCATGGTTTCGGACGAGCGCGTTACCGGCGTCTGCTTCACCGGCTCGACGGAAGTCGCGCAACTCATCAACCGCACGCTCGCCCACCGTAAAGGCGCGATCGCCCCGCTCATCGCCGAAACCGGCGGGCAGAACGCGATGATCGTCGATTCCAGCGCCCTGCCGGAACAGATCGTCGATGATGTCATCACGTCGGCCTTCAGGTCGGCGGGGCAGCGCTGCACTGCCTTGCGCGTTTTGTTCGTACCGGAAGATATCGCTGATAAAGTCATCATCATGCTCGACGGCGCTTGCAGGGAGCTCGTCCTCGGCGATCCGGCAAGGCTCTCGACCGACATCGGCCCCGTCATCGACAAGGACGCGCTCTCGATCCTTGAAGAACATGCCGCACGCATGGACAGGGAAGCGAAACTTCTCGCCAAAGTCAAAATGCCGGAAGAGTGTAAAAACGGCACGTTCTTCACGCCCCGCGCCTACGAGATCGCGTCGCTCGACGTGCTGAAACGCGAAGTGTTCGGGCCGATTTTGCACGTCATCCGCTACAAAGCGGGCGAGACCGACAAAGTGATCGACCAAATCAACGCTACCGGCTACGGCCTCACCTTCGGGATCCACACGCGCATCGACCACCAGATGCGCTCCGCCTGCGCGCGCGTGGCGGCGGGCAACTGCTACGTCAACCGCTCGATGATCGGCGCTGTCGTCGGCGTGCAGCCGTTCGGCGGGCAAGGGCTCTCCGGCACCGGCCCGAAAGCGGGCGGGCCGCATTACCTTTTCCGTTTCGCCACGGAAAAGTCTGTCAGCATCAACACCACGGCTTCGGGCGGGAACACGACGCTCGTTTCATTGGCGGAAGAATGACGGCAATAGGCCTGCTCGGCGGGTCGTTCAACCCCGCGCACGAAGGACACCTGCATATCAGCCTGTACGCGCTGAAGCTGCTGGGGCTGGATGCCGTATGGTGGATGGTCAGCCCGCAAAATCCGCTCAAGTCGACAAACGGCATGGCACCACTGGCGGAACGTCTGGCGGGCGCAGAGAAAGTCGTGGGCAGGCACCCGCGCATCCGCGTCACCGACATCGAGCGGCATCTCGGCACGCGCTACACCGCCGACACGGTTGCGGCGCTAAAAACCCGATTCCCGCAGGTGCGCTTCGTCTGGCTGATGGGCACGGACAACCTGCTGCAGGTTCACCGCTGGCAAGAATGGGAGAAAATCTACCGAAGCGTGCCCATCGCCGTCCTTGACCGCCCGCCGCGCGGTAACAACATCAAATCCTGCCGCGCGCTAGAGCGCTTCCGCGATAGGCTCTTGCCGCAGGACGAAGCCGCCCGCCTGAAAAACGCCCGCCTGCCCGCCTGGACAATCCTGCATATCCCTCTCAATAGCCAGTCGGCGACCGCCATTCGGGAAACAAGGAAGTTGCGGATTTAAACCGCCTGCGCTATAATTCGCCCATGGGAACGACGAAAACGACGACCGCAAAAAAGACAAAAAAGGCGACCGCCAAAAAGGCCGCCGCCGCCGCAAAAGCTGTTAAAACATCCGTCAAAAAACAAGCCAAAAAATCCGCGAAGAAGCCCGTCGCACCCGTGAAGTCCGCAAGCCTGCAGGATTTCATCTCCGCCGCACTCGACGCCGACAAGGCGCAGGACATCGTCTGCATCCCGTTGAAGGGCAAGACGTCGATCGCGGACTACATGATCATCGCCACCGGCACCTCCTCCCGCCACGTTGCCAGCATGGCCCGCAACCTGCGCGACAAGCTCAGTCAGGAACGCCAGATCAAAGCCCGCATCGAGGGCGTCGAGTCCGGCGACTGGGCGATCCTCGACACAGGCGACGTCATGGTGCATATCTTCCGCGCCGAGGTGCGCGCGTTTTACGACCTTGAAAAACTCTGGGGCGCCGATTTCTCGACAGTGAACTATACGCTCTACCAGTCCGTTTAAATGAAAATCCGCATTATCGCCGTCGGGCGGCAAAAGGCCTCTCCCGCGAAAGAGCTTTGCGCCGAATATCTCAGGCGCATGAAATGGGACGTCGCCGTGCGCGAAATCGACTCCCCCAAAGCAGGCACTTCCGTGCAGGAAGCCCCGCTTATCCTCAAAGAGCTTGAAAAGCAGCCCTCTCTCGTCGTCGCCCTCGACGAGCGCGGCGAAACGCTCTCCAGCCCCGCCTTCGCCAATAAGCTTTCCGGCTGGCAGCATGCTGCCCCCTCCAACACCGTCACCTTCCTCATTGGCGGCGCGGACGGTTTCGATAATAGCGTACGCAAAAAATCCGGATTTTTACTGTCTTTCGGCAAACAAACATGGCCTCACATGCTGGTTCGCGTTATGCTTCTTGAACAGCTTTACCGTGCTCAGCAGATTATCGCCGGACACCCGTATCACAGGCAATAAGTGTGGCAAAGCCACAGGGCAATAGATAGTGGAAACAGGGAACATATCGAAACGGATCGGCTTCCCCTGCCTGCTTGCGCTATGCGCCATGCTGCCGCCTTTCCCCGCGCGCGGCAGTATCGCGAATTACGCCCACAAGGCCGACAACATCCGCAACGAGCTGATTGCGCGGCAGGCGGCCCATGCCATGCTCACCCACAAATCGGACGAGCTCAACGCGCAGGTCACAGTCCTCGAGAAAAATCTTGTCCACGTTTCAAAAAACCTGCGCGACAGCGAGGACAATCTCTCCCAGACGGACGAATCCCTGCAGGATCTCCAACAAAAAAAGAATCTCGTAATCCAGAAGCTGTACAAGGATCAGCAAGCCATGGGCGGGCTTATCTCCGCGATCAGGAAATACGCGGAAATGTCGACCCCGGACATGCTGATGCAGACAAATCCGGTCGATGCAGCCCGCGCATCTTTGATTATGAAATCAGTCATGCCGCGGCTGCAAGAACAGGCAGCCATCCTCAAAGCTGAACTTTCCGAAATAAAAAAAATAGAAGATTCCATCCAGCAGCAGAAAAACCTGCAAACCGCCCAGACGCAGAAGCTGAACCGGCAGCAAAACGCCCTGTCCGTCCTGCTTGCCGAGAGACAGAAGCTTTACAAGA
>JAGXAX010000297.1 GCA_018971405.1 Alphaproteobacteria bacterium
GCTACGTCGCCATGAACGACGCGGACACGCCTTACGATCCGACGCTGCTCGGCTGGGCCTTCCTGCTCGTCGCGCCTAGCCGCGCGTGGTGGGAAAAGCTCTGCCCGCTGCTTTATCCCCGGCGGCTGAAAGAGAAAATTGCCGGAAAGTAGGCGTTATTTTTCAGAGCTACATTCCAAAACGCCCTACGTCTAAATAAATCCGTTCACTTCGTAAAATGCATCTTGTGTTTCGCGGCGCGGGCGTTTAAAACGCCCTTCATTATTGGCCATCAATCATATTCAGAGAGATTAAAAATGGACATCGCGGAAATTTTCAACAGCTACGCCGGCAAGGAAATTCAGGTCGAAAAGAGATACGTCTTCCTCAGCTTCGGCAAACGCAGCTATACCTACGGCGAGGTCAAGCCCGTCAAGAACGACCCCGTGCTGAAGGCCATGCAGCGCGCCGCGCGCGAGAAGGGGCTGACGCTGCGCCTCTGGTTTTCGGAGAGCTCGCGCTCCTGCGATTACAGGCAGGACCGCGTCAACGTGCATGTCACCATGGGCGAGGACGGGAAGTACCGCGTCAGCGACAGGTTCATGCTCGGCTGAGCGGGATTGCCGCATAACGGAGGATAAAATGAACCACAACGGAATTACCGCGCTTTTCAACAAGTTTGCAGGCAGGGAAATTCAAGTCGTCGAGAACGCGCGGACGATGAATATCGGCGGGCAAACCTGCACGTTCGACGAGGTTTCCCCCGTCAACGGCGAGCCGACCCTGAAGGAAATGGAAAAGACCGCGAACGACAACGGGCTGCGCCTGCGCGTCTGGTTCCCCGGCACCGTCGGCACGATGGACTTGAGGATGGACCGCGTGAACGTCCGCGTCAGCAAGGCGCCGGACGGAAAATGGCGCGTCGGCGGCATTTCCATCGGCTGATTTTAGAACGCGGCGATTCCCGTTTGCGCCCGCCCGAGGATCAGCGCGTGGATGTCATGCGTTCCTTCGTAGGTGTTGACCGTTTCGAGGTTCATGACATGGCGGATGACGTGGTATTCGTCCGAGATGCCGTTGCCGCCGAGCATGTCCCGCGCCGTCCGCGCGACGTCGAGAGATTTGCCGCAGTTGTTGCGCTTCATCAGTGAAATCGCCTCCGGCGCGGCGCGGTCTTCGTCCTTGAGCCGGCCGAGACGCAGCACGCTGTGCAGGCCGAGGGTGATTTCCGTCTGCATGTCGGCGAGCTTTTTCTGCACCAGCTGGTTGGCGGCGAGCGGGCGGCCGAAGAGGACGCGGTCGAGCGCGTATTGCCGCGCCTGATGCCAGCAGAATTCCGCCGCGCCGAGCACGCCCCACGCGATGCCGTAACGCGCGCTGTTGAGGCAGGAGAAAGGGCCGGTCAGGCCCTTGACGGCCGGGAACTTGTTTTCCTCCGGCACGAACACGTCTTCCATGACGATCTCGCCGGTGATGGAGGAGCGCAAGCTGAACTTGCCCTCGATCTTCGGCGCGCTCAAGCCTTTCATACCCTTTTCCAGCACGAAGCCGCGGATGTCGCCGGCGTCGTCCTTCGCCCAGACGACGAAAACGTCGGCGATCGGCGAATTGGTGATCCACATCTTCGCGCCCTTGAGAATGTAGCCGCCGTCGGTCTTGACGGCGCGGGTCTTCATCGCGCCGGGGTCGGAGCCGCCGTCGGGCTCGGTCAGGCCGAAGCAGCCGACCCCTTCGCCGGTGGCGAGCTTCGGGAGATATTTCTGTTATTGCGCCTCGGTGCCGAAGATGGAAATCGGGTACATGACGAGAGACGATTGCACCGAGAGCGCCGAGCGGTAGCCTGAATCCACGCGCTCGATTTCCCGCGCGATCAGCCCGTAGGAGACATAGTTCACGCCCGCGCAGCCGTAGCCGTGAATGGTCGCGCCGAGCAGCCCTAAGCTCCCCATCTCGTTCATGATTTCGCGGTGGAATTTCTCCTGCCGGTTGGCTTCGATGACGCGGGGGAGGAGCTTGTCCTGCGCGTATGACCGCGCGCTGTCCTGAATGAGGCGTTCCTCGTCGGTCAGTTGCTCGTCGAAGAGCAGCGGGTCTTCCCATTTGAACGCGGGCTTGAGTTTAGATTTTTCCATGGGGGCTTTCGCGGCGGCTTGTGAGGTCATTGCTTTTTTCCTATGATGCGAAAATCATGGCAGAAAAAGGGAACATAAACAAGCTTGCGGGGCGCGAGGTCATCTTCGAGTTCAAGCCGGTCGGCAACATTATGCGCGTCTCCGCGATGGATGTGGCGACGATGACCGAAATCTCCCTGCAGGCGCCGCTGCACGCGGGCGAGGCGGTTTTCAGGCAGAACGCACTGGCGCGGCTGGAGTATGTGCTGCGCAAAAGGGGTAAAATTACATAATAATTAAAGGACGGGCGCATTTCATTAGCCACCCCCCACCATATCTGGTATAGAGAGGCGTGATTATCACAATATGGAGAT
>JAGXAX010000298.1 GCA_018971405.1 Alphaproteobacteria bacterium
GACTGTCCAGCCGTCGTTCGAGAAGCGGGCGCGCAGCCCCGCGATGCCGCCAAGCTCGTATTCGATCTCGCGCACCAGCGCGAAGGCAGGCGCGACCGCATAAACCCTGCTCTCCAGTTTCAGCGGAACGGAATGGTTTTTAACAGTCAAGGCCGTCCCCTCCTTCGATCGCCGGATAACCGAGCGCGGCGCGCTTTTCATTGGGCGTGAGGAAGGTCGCGCCCGAGAGCCTGTCCCACACCTGCTGGCGGCGGAGGTTCAGCGCTTCCACCTTGTCCGTGTCGTAGTCGATCTCGAGATCGTCGCCGAACCGGGGGGTGAGCCAGTTGTTGAGCGCGTCCTTCACGTGGTCGATCAGCGGCAGCACCGCGTCGTCGAACAGCGCGAGGCGCGCCTGCTCGAAATTGGCGAACGTCTGCGAGCCCGCGATGCCGATGAGCTGCGACGGCACGTGGAAGGCGAGCGCGATCTCGCGCGCCGACACGTCTTTCCCCGCCAGCCAGTCCATGTCCTTGGGGCTGAGCGACATCTCTTTCCAGTCGAGGCCGCCCTCGAGCACCAGAGGCCGCCCCGCGTTGTCGTGGCCGGTGAAAAAACGCTCCAGCTCGTGCTTCAGAACCTGCCGCTGCTCGGCCGTCAGCGTATCCGGCGCATCGGGCGTCGAGGGCGAATAGACCAGCGCCCCCGAAGGCCGCCCGCCGGTTTGCAAAAGCGACGCGTTCCACTTCGCCGCGTCGTTGTGCTGGTCGATGCTCACCGCGGCGGCCTCGATCGGGCTCATGCCGTACCAGTCATCGAGCGGGTGAAAGTGCCGGATGTGCAGGACATGCGCGCGGCTAGACAGCGGATCGACGGGGAAATCGACCCATTTGCCGTCCACCGTATAACGGTACGCCTCCGGCACGCCCTGCACACCGGGAATGACGCGCATCCGGTCCGGACGCAGCGTCCATAGTTCGCGGGGGGAACCGCCATCCGGGCCGACGGCCTCGAGATAGGTGTTGCCCGCGATCAGCGAGAACGCGTAAAGCGCCTCGAACAGTTCCGCCCCGCCCTGCGTCGGGTTCGGGCGGGAGAGCAAGTCAAGCAGCGGATGGCCGTGCAGGCGCACGCGCTCCGTCCCCTTGCCCTGATAAAGCGCGAAGGGCACCGCCGCCGCCGTCTGGCTGATCAGCCGGATGCAGCGGTAGGCGATGACGTTTTTCTGGTAGCCCTCGAAGGCGAGCTTGCCGTATTCGCGCGGCGTGAACTGCGGCTGGTGCGCGGAAAATTGCACGAGCAGGGGCGCGGCGGGGTTGTCTTTCTTCTCCCGCCGGAAGAGTTTCTTCAGGTTCATTTGGTCTTCTCCTTTTATCTCCACACCGCCGGCCCTTGCGCCGTGCGGTTCAGCATCAGTTCCGTCAGCGCCCAGACGCGCGCGTCGACCCTATCTGGGCTGGATTTGGCGGGGCTGTCTTTCCCGCTTGCCGCGAAGCGGCACATCTGATCCTCCAAAGCGCCCAGCACGCCTGCGTGATGGATGCGGCTCTGGCTGTCGAGCGCGGCGACGGGCTCGGCGCGGGTGATTTTCCCGCGGCTGGCGTGCACCGCCTTGTAGGGCACGTTGGCGTCGTAGGCGCGGAGCGTATGCCCGACCATGTCGCCGCCCTGGTTGACCTCGGCGACAATGCGGTCGGCCTTGTATTTTTTAAACGCGTTCAAGGCCGCGCACGCCCACTCGGCGGGCGTGTATTTGCCGCTCAAATCCTCCAGCACGTAGCCATGCCCGTCCACGCCCAATCCCGCGACGATGATCCCCGTCTCGTCGCTGCCCTGCTTCGCCGTCGTCGCGGGGTCGATCGCCACGACGATCCTTTTCATCTCCGGCAGCGCGTCGGCGTCGACGCGGTTGATCTGCAGCGTCTCGCGCGTCCACAGCGCCCCCGGCCGGTCGGCGTGGAACGCCTCGTCTGCCGTCGCCGGATATTCGCGCCGGAACGTCCAGACGTTGCCGGTCTCGTAAATCTTCGCCCGCCGCCAGCACATCTGCGCGTCGTCGAGCCCGTGCGCGCGTTTGTAATCCTCTTCTTCCGCCGTGAGCGTGAAACCCTGCGGCGGCGGTCTTCTGTATTCCGTCTGCATGAACCACGGCACGAAGATCAGCTGGTAGTCCGACCGGTCATGCCTTGCATCGTCGCAGAGTTTGTAAAACAAGCCCTGCGCCCCCGCCGAGGTGCTCTCCAGAATAATTTCCGTCCCGTCCATGTCCGCCACGGCCTGCAGCACGCCGGACATATGCTCCCGCGCGTTCGCCCAGTAGGCGACCTCCGAGCCGTGAAAATATTGCAGCGTGTCCGACCGCCCCCCTCCCTGGGATTTGGCCGTGCCGACGTGGTAGCCGGAGTCGAGGCGGTCGAACAGCATCTCGCGTGCGTTGGCGCGGCCCTCATGCGCCTTCACCGGATAAGGGCAGTTG
>JAGXAX010000299.1 GCA_018971405.1 Alphaproteobacteria bacterium
AGCGCGCGGATGACGACGTTCGGCATGAGCGTGTCGCCCGCGTCGTAAATGCCGTCGCCGTTGGCGTCGTAGAAGACCCGCGCCGCGACGCCGCCGGAACTGCCGGTCAGATAGGAGTTGTACAGGCCGTAGGCGTGCGAGTAAGGGTCGGCCGCGGTGCCGAAATGCACGTTGACCCCGAGGGTCAGATGGCTGGCGCTGTCCAGCGCGATCGACGGGCTGATCGTCGCTTTGGGCGTGTGCCAGTTCACGCTGAAGGCGGCGCTGTCCAGACGCGGATTGTCGACGTGCTTGAGCGTCGTCGTCGTGTCCGTGCTGTTGCCGAGGATATGGTCATACTCGAAATCCGTTTCCGTCGGCTTCGTCGTGGGAAGAATCTCGTATTTGTCGTCGATGCGCCAGTCGCCGCCGAAGAGGAAGCCGTTGCCGATGATGTCCGCCGTTCCCGTCTGGGAGAGATGGCCTGTCGTGTCCAGCGCGCGGTTGTAGGCGATATCGCCCGAGAGAGAGAAATTGGTCAGGCGCGCCGTGACGGTCGGCGCGAGGCTGAGCTGGCTGCTGCCGTTGAAATTGTGCGTGTCCGTGGCGCTTAAGGTGTAGCTCATGCGGTTGCTGCGGGCGAAAGAACCCGGCAGTATGCCGCTGAGCGCGGCCAGCGTGGTGTTCCGGATCGTGGCGCCGGAGGCGGACGATGTGGGATTGAACCCTTGGGAATTGCGCGTGTATTGCAGCAGCATCGACTGGTTGTTGAAGTTGCGGCGGGCCGTGACGATGCCGGACGCGGCGTCCGTTTGCGCGTCCACGCCGATGTTGGCGTTATAGTATGTGTCGCCGATGAAGCTGGAAAGGCCGGTTTCCGTGAAGACGCGGTTGATGCCCGCGTCGTTGTGGCGGCGGATGCCGAATTCCGCGGTGCCGAGGGGGCCGAGGCCGTACTGGAACTGGGCGGCGAGGTTGGTCGCGCCGACGCCCGCGCCGGTCGGGTTGGGCTGGGTGGAAAGCGGCCAGGTGACGATCTGGTTGCGCGAGACGGAAGCTGTGTAATAAAGCGTGTTTTTCTTGAGCAGGGACGGGTCGACGAGGATGTGCGTGTGCTTGACGGTGTTTTCGCCGTGCGGGCCGTAGAACATCATCTTCAAGTCGTTGTCGCCGAGCACAAGCTGGACGTTCTGGAAGTCGTAGATGCCGGTGGCGTCCACGTGCGCGATGCCGACGAAGACCTCGTTGCGGTAAAGCTCGACGTCCCATCCGGGCTGCGCGTTGCCGCGCAATTCGGTCGAGGTCTGCGTCGTGATATTGGTCGGCTGGTTCGACACGATGGCGCCCTGTTCCTGCGCGCCGTTGCCGATCAGCGGCAGGGTGACGGTGGAGATGTCGCCCATGTGATAGGACGTCGCGTGCAGCCGCCCGAGCAGGTTCCCGTCCGGGTCGGTCTTGCCGAGCGTCATGCGCAGGCTCTGGAGATAGGGCTGGCGGTCGAAGGTGCCGCTGCTGTAGGTTTCGAGATTGAAGCCCGCGAAGTCGTTGTTGGTGATGGCCGTCCAGCTGTTGGAGCGGGTGGGGGGCGTGCCTGGCGCATGCGACCACAGGCTGTTGGTGGTGATGTCGGCATAAGGTTCCGTCAGCATTTTGTAAGGCACGGCCATGCGCGGCAGTTTGGGCGTGCTTTCGCTGTAGCCGGCGGCGTTTTGCTTGAGGCTGCGCTCGTAGGCGGCGACGGCGGGCAGCGGCTGCGCCGTGGTCAGGAGCAGGTTCAGGTTGGCGAAGTCGTAATCGAAGGAGATGCCGAACCATTTGGAGAGCAGCCGTGTGGAGACGAGCAGGTCGCCGTCGGAGGTATCGACGTCCGCCGCGTCGAAAGCGGACGTCTTTCCCATGATGGTGACCTGCCGTTTCGCGGCGTCGAGGTGGAAAGTCTGGTTCTGGCTGATAAACCATCCGTCGGCAATGCCCTTGGCGCGGTGGACGGTGATGGCAAGGTCGATTGCGCTGCAAAAATCGCCGAGAGAGACCAGCAGGAGATTCTTGCGCTTGATGCTGTATATGTCCTGATTGAAGGCGACTTGGCCGTTGTCGGCGACGGCGTGCATGAGGAGCGGCTCGTTGTCGGGCAGGATCGTTCCCGCCCTGTGTTCGGCGAGTTCCACCTTTCCTGCGCCGGAGAGGTAGAGGTTGGCCATGTTCAGGTCATGGCCGATCTTCTGGGCGAATTCCTGCCCGAGCGCCATGAGGGCCTGATGATATTGCGCCGCTTTCAGTTGCGCGGCGGTGAGTTCCGGTGCGGGTGCAGGGGCGGCGGGCGGTGCGGCGGCGTCATCGGCGCGCGCCGGGCAGGAGATGCACCCCAGCAACCCGAAAACCAGCGTCCGGCACAAGACATTATAAAAAATTTTACGGGCGCGAATAATCCACCCCCATTTTGCAGCTCCCACACTTCCCCATTTCGAATC
>JAGXAX010000300.1 GCA_018971405.1 Alphaproteobacteria bacterium
AAGGGGAGCAAAAGCATGATGTACACGCTGGACGAATTGCTGATGAAAATGGGGACGCCGGAAACGCGCGAAAGGGGCCAAATCCGCTGGCACTATTTCGACCGGCATGACGCGGCGGCGGGCGGTTTCGCCGAAGTCCGGCTGCTCGACGGCGGCGCGACGCTGGTCGCCGAGTTGCGGCAGTGGCGCTCCTGCGCCATCGAAGGCGATCCGGCGGGCGACGACGTCGAAAGCCTCTACCTCCACGCGCGCCGCGACGGCAGCCGCTACGCGGTGACGAAGATCGCCTTCGACGGGGAGGAATATCCGCATCCGCAGAAATCCGTCATCGAGCTGGGCTTGAGCATCTTCCATGCCCGCGCGCTCGACATCAGCATCTTGATGGTCGAACAGGCGTTCAACCGCGACGATATCGTCCATCAGCCGCTGCCCGCCTTGCCGGACAATGCGCGCGTTTCCCGCGCGCCGCGCGTGCCCGCGCAAGAGCCGGGCATGCGGAAGGCGGAGGCGCAATGGGGCGTTGTCGTGCCGTTCCGTCCGCGGAGCTTGCCTGCCGCGCTTGCGCGGCATTAACTATTCATCCGCGCTTGCGCGGCATTAATTGTCCACGCGCGCTGGCGCGGCTCTGATCTCTCTCACGCCTGGCGGAACCCGATTTTTCCACCCCAGAATTTCTCGATCAGCGGCAGCGCGTCCGGCGCGTATCCCGTGGACAGGAACAGCTGCCCGGCGTTTTTTCCGCCGTCGCTTTTTTCCCCGCCGTATTCGGGATGGCGCTCAAGGTAGGATAGAAGCGCCCGCGCCGTCGCTTCGGACTGGCGGATGAGGGGGATGTCCGGCAGCTCTTCGGCGAAAGTCTCCGCGATCAGGGGATAATGGGTGCAGCCGAGGATGACACTGTCGGGCGTTGTCGTGCCAAGCTGCCGGCGGAATTCATCCGCGTATTTCCGCACCATTTCCCTGATCTCCGTCGCGCCCGCGCCCTGCTCGATCGCGGCGGCAAGGTCGGGACAGGCTTGCTGGATGACGCGGATGTCGGGGCGGCGCTTGCCGATCTCGAGGGGATAGACGCCGGTTTCCACCGTGCGCGGGGTCGCGAAAATGCCGATGGTGCGGGGCTGCTCCGCAGGTCTGCCTGTCGCGGCTTCGCCCCAAGTCATTCCGGTCGCGGCCTCGATGGTGGGGACGACGACGCCGATCACGTTTCTCCTGACGCCGCCCTGCCGTGCGCGGTGCGGCAGCCACTGCTGCTGTATCCAGCGGAGCGCGACGACCGAGGCCGTGTTGCAGGCGACGATGACGAGCGTGCAGCCCTCCGCGAACAGGCGCTCGATCCCCGTGCAGGTCAGGTTGAGCACGTCGAGCGGCGGGCGTGTGCCGTAGGGCGCGTTTTTGTTGTCGCCGAGGTAGACAAAAGCATGCCGCGGCAGGGCCCTGACGAGGGCGCGGTGGACGGTAAGGCCGCCGAAACCGGAGTCGAAGACGCCGATCATGGCGGAGGTCAGCCCGATTTCGGCACGGCCATCATCACCACCTGACCGCCTTCGAGCCTTGGTTCCTGCTCGATCTTGGCGAATTCGGCGGCGATGTCGCGGGCGCGGTTCATCACGCCCATGCCGATGTCCTTGTGTTCGTGCTCGCGGCCGCGGAACTGCATGGAGAAGCGCACCTTGTCGCCCTCCTCGATGAAGCGTTTGGCGTTGCGCAGCTTGACCTGAAAATCGTGCTCCTCGATGTTGGGGCGGATTTTCAGCTCCTTGGTGACGGTGATCTTCTGGTTCTTGCGCGCGGCGGCTTCTTTTTTCTGCAACTCGTAGCGGTATTTGCCGAAGTCGGAGATTTTGCAGACGGGCGGCGCGGCGTTGGGGGAGATTTCGATCAGGTCGAGACCGGCTTCCTCGGCGGAGGTCAGCGCCTCGCGGACAGAGACAACACCGACCATTTCGCCGTCCGCCCCGATGAGGCGGACTTTATCGGCCCTGATTTGGTTGTTGATGCGGGGGCCGTCGTTCAATGGTTTGCTCGTGATGTGACATCTCCTTGGCGTCGTTGAAAAAAGAGAATCGACCGTCCTTGTCAGGCGGGCGGCGCCGATTCCGTAACGATTTTATTGATCGCGTCGGAGAGTGCAAGGATTTCTTGTTTATCGGAACCCAAACGCCGGATGGCGACGGTTTTCTCTTCCGCCTCGCGCTTGCCGACCACCCAGATTTCCGGCGTCTTGGCGAGGCTATGTTCCCGAATTTTATAGTTAATTTTCTCGTTGCGGAGGTCGATTGCGGCGCGGATGCCGGCTTTTTTGAGGTCTTTTAGTACTCTTTCGGCGTAGGTGTCGGCATCGTTGGTGATGGTGGTCACCACCGCCTGCACCGGCGCGAGCCATAAGGGCAGCTTGCCGGCATAGTTTTCGATCAGGATGCCGATGAAGCGCTCCA
>JAGXAX010000301.1 GCA_018971405.1 Alphaproteobacteria bacterium
AAGCGGTACGGCTTCATGATGAAACTCTTTCCACAGCCCTTTGTCTAACATAAAGTTTTTATATTCCTCGCCTCCATAGGAAGCGTAACCCCTATCTTCCACCCACTGAATATACTCAGCTACCGTTCTCTTTTTTTCAAACTCAGCTTTCGTAAGACAAGATTCTGTCATCACATTACATCCTAAATATACCGAACCTCGGCTCGCCGATCGGCGCATTGAGCGCGGCGGAGAGTGACAAGCCGAGAACCACGCGCGTGTCTGCGGGGTCGATGATGCCATCGTCCCACAGGCGCGCGGAGGCATAGTATGGATGCCCCTGCGTTTCGTATTGCGCGCGGATGGGTTTTTTGAAGGCTTCTTCTTCCTTGGCCGGCCATTCGCCTTTCATCGCGTCCTTCTTCACCTGCGCCAGAACGCTCGCCGCCTGTTCGCCACCCATGACGGAGATGCGCGCGTTCGGCCACATCCAGAGGAAGCGCGGATTGAAGGCGCGGCCGCACATGCCGTAGTTGCCCGCGCCGAAGCTGCCGCCGATGACGACGGTGAGTTTCGGCACCTGCGCGCAGGAGACGGCGTGGACGAGCTTCGCGCCGTCCTTGGCGATGCCGCCGGTTTCGTATTTCCGCCCGACCATGAAGCCGGTGATGTTTTGCAAAAAGACGAGCGGGATTTTGCGCTGGCAGCACATCTCGACGAAGTGCGCGCCTTTCAGCGCGGATTCCGAGAACAAAATCCCGTTGTTGGCGATGATGCCGACGGGCATGCCGAACAGATGCACGAACCCACAAACAAGCGTCTCGCCATATAGTTTTTTGAACTCGTCGAATTCGCTGTTATCGACGATGCGGGCGATGACCTCGCGCACGTCATAGGGCTTGCGGCTGTCTTGCGGAATGATGCCGTAAAGCTCTTTCGCGTCGAACTTCGGCGGCACAGCCTCGCGCAGAGCCAGCGGATTATTCTTTTTGCGGTTCAAGTTGGCGACGATCTGCCGGACGATGGAAAGCGCGTGACCGTCGTTCTGCGCGTAATGGTCGGTCACGCCGGACATGCGGCAATGCACATCCGCGCCGCCGAGGTCTTCCGCGCTGACTTCCTCGCCCGTCGCGGCCTTGACCAGCGGCGGGCCGCCGAGGAAAATCGTGCCTTGATTTTTGACGATGATCGATTCATCCGACATGGCGGGCACATAAGCGCCGCCCGCGGTGCAGGAGCCCATCACCGCCGCGATCTGCGGAATGCCCGCAGCCGACATATTCGCCTGATTGAAGAAGATGCGGCCGAAATGTTCTTTGTCCGGAAAGACTTCATCCTGCAGCGGCAAAAACGCCCCGCCGCTGTCCACCAGATAGATGCACGGCAGATTGTTTTGTGCCGCGATCTCCTGTGCACGCAGATGTTTTTTCACCGTCAGGGGATAATAAGTGCCGCCCTTGACCGTCGCGTCGTTGGCGACGATCACGCATTCCTGCCCGGACACGCGGCCGATGCCGGTGATGATGCCCGCGGCCGGAACATCGTCCTCATAGACCCCATGCGCAGCGAAGGCCGACAGTTCCAGAAACGGCGAACCGGGGTCGATCACATTCTTCACGCGGTCGCGCGGCAGCATCTTGCCCCGCGCGAGGTGCTTCGCCCGTGCCGTTTCGCTCCCGCCCTGCTGGATAATGTGGAGCTTTTCTTTAAAATCCTCCACTACCGTCGCGATGGCCTTGCGGTTGTCTTTAAACTCCGGTGCCTCTGCGGAAAGATTGGATGCGAGTTGTGCCATCGGCTGAACCCCTTTCAATATTGATTCCGGAGGATTTTAGAGGAAATACAGAGACATTGAAACCGGACATCGTTTTAATGTTTTCATAACACACTCATCTGGCGCGGAAAATTTTTATGAAATAGTTGCGGTTTTTAACAGGTGGCGTATTAAATGAGGCATGGAACAAGACGCCCCGAAAAAGACGCGCGAGCAGCGCCATCCCGAGAAGCAACGCCGCCCCGACAACCCCATCCCGCGCAAGCCGGAATGGATCCGCGTCAAGGCGCCGACCTCGCCGGAATATCACGAGACGCGCAAACTGATGCGCAACCTCAACCTCGCCACCGTCTGCGAGGAAGCCGCCTGCCCCAACATCGGCGAATGCTGGAAGGTCAAACACGCGACCTTCATGATTCTGGGCGAAACCTGCACCCGCGCCTGCTCGTTCTGCAACGTCGCGACGGGCCAGCCGGATCATCTCGACCCGATGGAGCCCGCCCGCGTGGCCATCGCCGTGCAAAAACTCGGCCTCAAGCACGTCGTCATCACCTCCGTCGACCGCGACGATCTCGAAGACGGCGGCGCGGAGCAGTTCGTCAAAGTCATCAGTGAAATCCGCCGCCTCTCGCCCGGCACGACGGTCGAGATCCTCACGCCCGACTTCAAAGACAA
>JAGXAX010000302.1 GCA_018971405.1 Alphaproteobacteria bacterium
CTCTCCAGTTTATGGATAAAAAAGAAGCTATATCCCTAGCACGTCATTATTTTACATACAATATATTTATTTAAATCTCATTTTTTCAAAGAGTTGCCTGATCATATCACGAGCCGCAAGCAGGGCTTGAAAAGCAGGAGGCCGGCGATGAAGCCGCCGACATGCGCCGTCCAGGCGATGGGGCTGTTGACGCCCGGCATGCCGAAGTAGCCGAAGAAGACGGCGGCGGCGAGCCACAGGGCGATGACGGGTAGCAAGGTTTTGACGCGGGCTTTCCCGCCGCCCATCAATCCCGCGTCGGCCATCATGATCAGCACGCCGCCGAAAAGACCGCTGATCGCGCCCGATGCGCCGATCATGGGGATGGTCGAAGCGGGATAGACGAGCGCGTGCAGCAAAGCGCCCGCGAGGCCGGTGAGAAAATAAAAAAGCAGCATGCGCTTTGCGCCCATGACTTTCTCGACGCCTGCGCCGAAGGCCATCAGCGCGGTGACGTTGACGCCGATGTGCAGCCAGCCGCCGTGCAAAAACATGTGGGTGACGGGCGAGACGAGGGCAGCGAGGCCGGCATGTGCGTGTCCCGTATAGCGCGCCGGAACGAAGCCGAAGAACGTGACCAGCCGGTCGGAGGTTTTCTCCGGCAGCAGGATTTCGGCCAGAAAAACGGCGAGGTTGGCGAGCACGAGCGCCCGCGTGGCGGGCGGCAGGTTGAGGATGGGCTCGCTTTTTTGCGGCAAGGGAACTTCCGGCGCGGGCGTTTGCTGTTCGTCGGTCATGGCGGGGAGTATGACTCCGCGCCAAAAATAATGCAAATCGTCTTGAAAATTAGCGCCGTCTTGAGGTTCAGGCGTGTCCGGCCTCGCAGGAGAGGGCGAGCGGATCGACGCCGATCTTGGCGAGCGCGTGCGCCCATTTGTCGCTTAGCGCGTCGCGGAAGACGAGGTCGTCGTCCGCGGGCACGGCGAGCCAGTTGTTGGCGGCGATCTCGGCGTCAAGCTGACCCGGGCCCCAGCCGGCATAGCCGAGCGCGAAGAGGATTTTCTTCGGCCCCTGTCCTTCCGAGATGGCGCGCAGGATGTCGATCGTGCCGGTGATGCCCATGGCGCGGTTGAGGCGGATGGTGTCGGCGTGGATGAAATCCGTCGAGTGCAGCACGAAGCCGCGCCCCTGCTCGACCGGCCCGCCGAAGTGGATCACGGGATCGGCTTTGGCCGCGCTTTTCGGCAGGTTGAGTTGCGCGAGCAGGTCGTTGAAATGCAGTTCCGGCACGCGCTGGTTGATGACGATCCCCATCGCGCCCGAAGGGCTGTGCGTGCACATGTAGATCACGCTTTTGCTGAAAAGGTCGCCCTGTAAAAGCGGCGTCGCCACCAGCAGCATGTTGCGCAGCGGGCTTTCCGCCTCCGGCCTGTGCGGCAGGGGCGCCTGCCGCGGATGTTCGTCTTTTCGCATCATCTTTTCATTGTACGCCGGAATCTTAAAGGAGGGGTGAAAGAAGGGGGATTTTTATTTCTTTTCGGCGCGCCGCGCGCGCAGCCAGGCGGCGATATCGCGTTTATGCTGTTGTAATGTCTTGGAAAAACTGCTGCCGCCCTGACCGTTGGCGACGAAATAGAGATAGTCGTTTTTTTCAGGGTCGAGAGCGGCCTTGAGCGCCGCGACGCCCGGATTGCAGATCGCGGCGGGCGGCAGCCCCGCCGTCACGTAAGTGTTGTAGGGCGAGGGCGTTTTCAGGTCGTCCGCGGTGAGCGGGCGTCCGAGCGGCTGCTGCCCTTGCGTCAGCGCGAAGATGACGGTCGGGTCGGACTGCAGCGGGATGCCGCGCTTCAGGCGGTTGAAGAAGACGCCGGCGATGCGCCCGCGCTCCGGCGCCACGCCGGTTTCCTTTTCGACGACCGAGGCGAGGACGACGGCCTGCTGTTCGGTGAGCGGATATTTGGCGGCGCGCTTCGTCCAGAGCGCCGCCAGCTCCGCCTTCATCGCCTTCTGCATGCGGGCAAGGAGGCTCTCTCGCGTGTCGCCGTAGGAAAATTCGTACGTATTGGGCAGGAGGCTGCCTTCGGGCGGCACGGCGGCGACGTCGCCTTTCAGCGCGGTCTCCTTGTCGAGCAGCTGCACGATCTCCGGCGAGGTCAGCCCCTCGGGGATGGTGATTTTGCGCTCGAACGTCTTGCCGCTTTGCAAAACGGTGACAAGATCGAGGATGCTGATGTGCGCCGGAACCATGTATTCGCCGGCCTTGAGGGGCCTGAGGCGGCTTTGCAACTGCGCCTCGAGCCGGAAGACGAACGGGTTGCCGATCACGCCCGCCTGCCGCAGCTGTTGCGCCAGCGCGGCGGTCGGCGTGCCGGGGGCGATGTAGACGAGTTTTTTCTCCGGCAGCGGCCCCGCCGCGCCGATCGCGGCGTCGAACCAGTGGAG
>JAGXAX010000303.1 GCA_018971405.1 Alphaproteobacteria bacterium
AGACAAGTGGAAACGCACGCCGGAATATTACGCGTTTCTCAACGATCACCGCGCGCTGGGGGCTGTTTTGTCGCAGCAAACGGCTCAAGCGCCCAATCCGCATTCAAAGCCCCGGCCCCATACGCCCCCGCCGTCGCCCTGAAGGGACTAAACACGAAAAGGCCGCCCTGTTTTAAAGAGCGGCCTTTCCGTTACGTCAGGTTTTAGTTAGCTATTCAGGCGCTGCGCTGGCCGGTGATGGTCTTGAGCTTTGCCTTGTCCTTGCTTTTGTCGCCGGACGAGATCTCGATCTTGCGCGGCTTCATCTGCTCCGGTATTTCGCGCACCAGAGAGATGGTGAGCAGGCCGTTTTCCATCGCCGCCGCGGTGACGCGAATATGGTCGGCGAGCTGGAAGCGGCGTTCGAACGCGCGTTCGGCGATGCCGCGGTGCAGGTAGACCGCGCCCTCGGGAACTGCGCTGCCGGAGGCTTTGCCGGAGACGATCAGCTGGTTTTCACGGGTGGTGATTTCGAGGTCATCCTCGGCGAAACCGGCGACCGCCATGGTGATGCCGTAGTTGTCTTCGTCCAGCTTGAGGATGTTGTAGGGCGGATAGCCTGCGCCGGAGTCGCCGAGCGTACCCGCTTCAAGCAGACGCGAAAGCCTGTCAAAGCCGACGGTGGAACGGAAAAGGGGTGAAAAGTCGAACGTGTTGGTCATGATATCCTCCTTGAGCAATATCACCGATATTGCTTCAACGACATGTAGCAATATCAGTTTCTGTGTTTTGGCGACCGCCCAAATGGGCCGGACGCGGAACCGGAGCTCCGACGCCCCGACCTTCGGGCGCGTCAGCCGATCCCTATTTACATTTTAGGATTCGCGCCTTTGCCTGTCAAGAAGACGGCAAAAAACAGAGCTTTTTCAGGAAGAAACGGAGACGCGCAGAACGGCTTTCAAGCGCCGGGAGCGTCTTTCGGACCGGCCTTGCGCTTGCGCGCTTTCGGTTTGGCGGCGGGAGTATCTGCAGCGGGCGCCTTGTCGTTCGCGGCGGCCTTTTTCGCGGCCTTTCTGGCATTGTATTTGTCGACGATCTGCTTGGCGACGTAACCCTCAACCACCGCACCGGCGACGACCGGCGCAATCGCGCCGCCGAAAGCCACGCCGAGCGCGACGCCGAGCGCGCCTTCAATGACAAGCGCCTTGGTGCTTTTCTGCTCCGTCACCTTGTCGATGATCTTGCCGACGAAATCCGGGGTGCTTTCGCGGTCGGCCATCTCAACGGCCTTGTCCATGCCCTGATCGATGGCTTCGGAGGTTTTTTTCGCCGTTTTGCCCGCGATGTCCACGCTTTTTTCGGCGGTCTGGCCGACGATGTCGCCGGCGATATCAACCATGTCCTGCGTCGTTTTCGCCGTTTTGCCGGCGAGGTCGGCTGCCTTCTTCGCGACTTTGTTCAGGCGGTCCTTGAAAGACATGGCAGCCTCCTTTGTTTCAGGCGGACGGTTTCTTGACGATCTCGAGCTTGTCCGAGCTGGCGACGCCGAGACCGGCGTATTTGTTGCCGAACTTGGCGAGACGGCCTTTTTCCAGCACCTTCGCCGCGCCGCCCGTCCAGGCAGGGTGGTTCAGGGGGTCGATGTCGAGGCGCATTTCGTCGCCCGGCTTGCCCCAACAGCTGTGCGTGGTGTAGGCGGTGCCGTCGGTCATGACGACCTTGATTTCGTGGTAGTCGGGGTGGATGCTGGCTTTCATGGCCTTAAAAACTCCTTGGATAAACGCCCCGCGCGGACTGTTAGCCGCGCAGGAAATGATGGGTTTTTTCTATCCGCATTTCGCGTAATATGCAAGTCAAAAGTTGACAGAGGGGGAAATTAGGACAATTGTGACTTGCCGGCCAGCCGAGATAAAGGAATAAAGTTATGTCATTCATTGAATCTGGAAAATATAGTCAGGCGAATCGTCCGAAAATAAACCGTCTCGCCAAAATGGCCGAATACCTCAAGGTGCTCTTTCCCGACCTGAAAAACTACCGGCTGCAGATGACCGGCGCACTGCTGGCCATCCTGATGTCGGCGGCGACGGTGCTGGTCTTCGGCTGGGGCTTGAAGGTTCTGGTCGACAAGGGCTTTTCCGACCACAGCGGGCATACGCTGAATGTGGCGCTGGGCGTGATGCTCGGCATTATCATCCTCATGGCGGCGACGAGCTACGCGCGATTCTCCCTCGTGTACTGGACGGCGGAAAAACTGATCGCCGATTTGCGCAAGCGCATTTACAGTCATATTTTGCATCTCGACCCCTCTTACTTCGAAACGCACAAGACGGGCGAGCAGGTCTCGCGCATCAACACCGACACGACGGTGCTGAAGATGGTGGCGACCACCAACCTGCCGATGGGCACGCGGCATATCCTGACGATCGCCGGCGGGATCATCAT
>JAGXAX010000304.1 GCA_018971405.1 Alphaproteobacteria bacterium
CGCGAGGCCGCGCTGCGCGGCTTGCAGCGCGTAAACGCCGATGCTTGCGCCGATATCGAGGAAAACGTCGCAGCCTTTTTCCATTTCGGCGAATACGGTGGCGCAGGCCTCGTTTTCGTAGCCGCCGTGCAGGCCGATCTTGCGGTCGATCTGGTTTTTGTAATTGAGCAGGAACAACACGCCCTTGTAACGCCTGACCTTATATCCTTCGGGCCAGGTCAGGCGCGCCCATATTTTCAGCAGCGATGGGTAAAGCCTTTTGACGACGGGGATTTTACGGGTGCCGTGGTACAGGCGTGCGAGGCAGGCGTTGGAGAATTCAAGATTGTCTTGCATCATTATTTTTTCCAAAAACAAATCAGATTGTCACCGGCATGGGCTTTTGCATCAGCGCCAGCAGCGCCATGCGGACGAAGACCGCGCGCGCCGCCTGCTCGAAATACCGCGCCTGCGGCAGCGCGTCCACCGCGGGGTCGATCTCGTTGACGCGCGGCAGCGGGTGCATCAGGATCATGTCTTTCTTCGCGCGCGCAAGGCTCTCCGGCGTGAGCGTGAAGGCATTTTTCACGGTTTCGTATTCCGCCGGATCGGCGAAGCGTTCTTTCTGCACGCGGGTGACGTAGAGCACGTCGAGATCGCCGATCACGTCCGCGAGTTTGTCCGTGACCGTCGCGCCTTCCGGCGGCGCGGCCATGCGCAGCGACGGATGCGAGATGAAAGCAAAACGGATATCCGGATAAAGCCCGAGCAGCGTGACGAGAGAGCGCACGGCGCGTCCGTATTTCAGGTCGCCTGCGATGCCGACGGTGAGCGCGCCCAATCTGCCCTTGTCGTGCCGGATGGTGTAAAGGTCGGCGAGCGCCTGCGTCGGGTGCTCGTTGGCGCCGTCGCCCGCATTGATGACGGGAATGCGGGATTCCATGGCGAGCGCCGCCGCGCTGCCCGCGTCCGGATGGCGCACGGCGATCAGGTCGGCATAGGCGCTGACGATGCGGCCGGTGTCGGCAAGCGACTCGCCCTTTTTGACCGACGACGCCATGCCCTGTTCGAGACTGATGACCTGCCCGCCGAGGCGCAACATCGCGCTTTCGAATGAAAACCGCGTGCGCGTGCTGGCCTCGAAAAACAGCGCGGCGAGGATGCGCCCCGCGCAAGCCTGGGCGATCGGCGTGCCGTTTCTGGCGTCGATATGGTATTGCGCCGCGCGGTCGAGGAGCGTTTCGAGGTCGGCTTTGGAAATGTCGCCCGCCCCCAGCAAATGGCGGAAAGAGAGCGATTCTGGCGGGTTTTCCGCGGTTTCGCCGTTATGTTTAAATGTCTGCATAATTCTATCCTGTTGTTCCGCAAAGGATACTCCGCGACGGTGGTTTTGTCGCTTTGTTTTTGCCGTGCATTGTGGTATTTCATTGCAAGTCCACCTGAAAGTTCCGGGATAGAGGAATGAAAGACACCGTCAGCCACAGCCACGCGACCGCGGCGCTGATCCTCGCCGACGGGAGCGTTTTTCGGGGGCGCGGCATCGGCACCGAGGGCACGACGGGCGGCGAGATCTGCTTCAATACATCGATGACCGGCTATCAGGAGATCATGACTGATCCCTCCTACGCGGGGCAAATCATCACCTTCACTTTTCCGCACATCGGCAACGCCGGCGTGAACGTTGACGACGATGAAGCGGCAAGGCCCTTCGCCTGCGGGCTGGTTTTGAAGGCGGATATCACCGCGCCGTCGAATTATCGCGCCACGGCGCATTTCAACGACTGGCTGAAAGAGCGCGGGCTGACCGGCATCTGCGGCCTCGACACGCGCGCGCTGACCCATCATATCCGAGAGCATGGATCGCAAAACGCCGTCATCAGCCATGGCAAGGACACGGATATCGCGGCGCTGCGGGCGCGGGTGAAAGAGCTGCCCCCGATGGCCGGATACGACATGGCGAAAAAAGTCTCGACCAAAGAGGTCTATGCGTGGAATCAGTCGGTCTGGTCTGCGGAAGCGAACGCTTACGGCGCAGGCACGCAGACGGCGGGGCATATCGTCGTGGTCGATTACGGCGTCAAGCGCAACATCCTCCGCTGCCTCGCGGCACAGGGCTTCAAACTCACAATCGTGCCGTGCGATCTGTCCGCCGATAAAATTCTCGCGCTCAAGCCCGACGGCATATTCCTTTCCAACGGCCCCGGCGATCCGGCGGCGACCGCCGCTTACGCCGCGCCGGTCATCAAAGACCTTTTGCAATCGGGTCTGCCGCTGTTCGGCATTTGTCTCGGGCATCAGCTGCTGGCAATCACGCTTGGCGGCAAGACGGAAAAACTGCCCTTCGGCCATCGCGGCGCGAACCATCCGGTGAAAGATATTTCCACTGGAAAAATCGAAATCACCAGCCAGAACCACGGCTTTCACGTGTTACCGGATAGCCT
>JAGXAX010000305.1 GCA_018971405.1 Alphaproteobacteria bacterium
GCCTGCACCTTCACGTGCCGCACGCCGATGATTTTGCCCAGTTCGACATCCGTCTGTTTGCCGACTTCGCTCTGGTTGTAAACGCCGCGGCTCTGCGGCTGCGCGCAGGCCGAGAGGGCAACCGCGGCGCACAGCAGCATCACGGACAGGGTTGTTTTCTTCATCAGCCTACTCCTTCAGGGATTTCCGGACGAATTCGGATATCTTGTCCAGCGCGACGCGCTCCTGCGCCATCGTGTCGCGGAAGCGGATGGTGGCGGCGTGGTCATTCGGCGTGTCGGTGTCGACCGTGACGCAGAAAGGCGTGCCGATCTCGTCATGCCGCGCATAGCGCTTGCCGATGTTGCCCTTGGTGTCGTATTCGGTGACGAACTGCGTGCGCATCTCGTAATAGAGCTTCTGCGCGATCTCCGGCAGGCCGTCCTTGTTGACCAGCGGCAGGACGGCGGCCTTGACCGGCGCCATGCTGGGCTTGAACTTCATGTACATCTTGCTGGGGCGCGAAGGATCCGCCGTATAGGCCTCGGCCAGCAGCACGAGAACGCCGCGCGTCAAGCCGGAAGCCGGCTCGATCACGTGCGGCATGAAGCGGCGCGGCGGCTGCACGCTGTCGTCGAAATATTCCAGCTTGGTCTTGGAGTGCTGCTGGTGCGCCGTGAGGTCGAAGTCGCAGCGGTGGGCGATGCCCTCCAGTTCGCCGTAGCCCGGCGCGGTGAAGGGGAAGCGGTATTCGATATCGACCGTGCCGAGACCCGCCTTGGCGTAGTGCGAAAGCTCGTCCTGATCATGCTGGCGGAAGATCAGGTTGCCGGAGGCGACGCCGACCGAGCGCCACCAGCCGACGCGCTGCTCCTTCCAGAAATCGAGCCATTTTTTCGCTTCGTCCGGATGGCAGAACCACTCCATCTCCATCTGCTCGAACTCGCGGGAGCGGAAGATGAAGTTGCGCGGCGTCACCTCGTTGCGGAACGCCTTGCCGACCTGCGCGATGCCGAACGGCACGCGCACGCGCATATTGTCCACGACGTTTTTATAGCTGAGGAAGATCCCCTGCGCCGTTTCGGGGCGCAAGTAAGCCTTGTCTTCCTCCGTCGCCGTCGCGCCGACGTAGGTCTTGAACATCAGGTTGAATTGCTTCGGTTCGGTGAGCGTCCCCTTTTTCTCCGTGTCGGGGCCGACGACCCTGGCGTAATCCGCGGGCGCGATCTTGGTGAACGGCACGCTTTTCAGCTTTTCGAGGTCGTCCGTGCCCGCCATCTTCTTCAGCTTTTTGAGCGCCGCTTTTCCTTCCAGCGCTTCGGCGTAAAAGGCGAAGATCTGGTCGTTGCGCTCGTCGATGATGGCGATCAGGTGATCCTGACGGTATCTGAGTTTGGTTTCCTTGCAATCGACCATCGGGTCGCTGAAGCCCGCGACGTGGCCGGAGGCCTCCCAGGCCTTCGGGTTTTGGATAATCGCGGTGTCAACGCCGACGATTTGCAGCGGGTCGCCGTCGGGGCCGATCGGCGGGCAGACGACCATGTCGTTCCACCACCTGTCGCGCAGGTTATTTTTCAGGAGTACGCCAAGCGGGCCGAAATCCCAGAAACCGTTGATTCCGCCATAAATTTCCGACGCCGGAAAAATGAACCCGCGCCGTTTGCACAGGGCCACCAGCTCGTCCATCGCGACCATGTTTGAAACGCCTTCCGTCTCCGCCTTTTCCGCCATCTGCGTATTGCCCATTTTATCCTCGGTGTTGCTTGATTACAGCCGGTAAATATTATAGCATCATGCCGCATTGCACAATACACATAATGGAGATTTCCGATGACCGCGAACCTGAAGGTAAAGCCCTCTCCCGCAACACAAAAATGGGTCTACAGCTTCGGGAAGGAGATCTGCGACGGCGCGGCCTCGCAAAAGAACCTCCTCGGCGGCAAGGGCGCCAACCTCGCGGAAATGAGCCGCATCGGTCTGCCCGTCCCGCCGGGCTTCACGCTCTCGACCGAAGTCTGCACGCACTTTTATCAGAACGGCAGCAGCTATCCCGCGGGGTTGCAGGATCAGGTCGCGGGCGGCCTCGCGCAGGTGCAAAAGGAAACCGGATGCGTTTTCGGCGATGCAAAAAAGCCGCTGCTGCTCTCGGTGCGCTCCGGCGCGCGCGCCTCGATGCCCGGCATGATGGACACCGTGCTCAACCTCGGCCTCAACGACGAAACCGTACAGGGCTTGATCGAGCAGTCGAAGGACGCCCGCTTCTCCTACGACTCCTACCGCCGCTTCGTGATGATGTACGCCGACGTGGTGCTCGGCGCGAACACCTCGCTCTTCGAGACCGCCCTCGAGCACAAGAAGGCGGAGGTGGGCGTGGAGCTCGACACGGAGCTCAGCGCCGAGCAGCTCAAGGCCCTCGTGA
>JAGXAX010000306.1 GCA_018971405.1 Alphaproteobacteria bacterium
GGCGTAATCGGATTGCAACGTTTCAGGAAATCTGCGAGACCAAAGCCGGACCCGTTATATAATATAAGGAGGACCGAGTCGTGTTAAACGTAGCGAGGAGAACAATAGGTATGTCGGTATTCAGCCATCCGGAATTTCGCCAGCATGAACAGGTGTCTTTTTTCCAAGATGAAAAGACGGGCCTGAAGGCCATCATCGCGGTTCACAACACGCACCTCGGCCCCGCGCTCGGCGGCTGCCGCATGTGGAATTACGAAAGCGACGAGCAGGCCCTGCGCGACGTCCTGCGCCTCTCCCGCGGCATGACCTACAAGGCCGCGATCACCGGCCTGCCGCTCGGCGGCGGGAAATCCGTCATCATCGGCGACGCGAAGAAGGCCAAGACGCCGGAACTGATGAAGGCGATGGGCCGCGCGGTCGAGACTTTCGGCGGGCGCTACATCATCGCCGAAGACGTCAACACCAGCGTCGAGGACATGAACAACATCAACAGCCAGACGAAGCACGTCGTCGGCGTGCTGCACGACGGCGAAGGCAGCGGCGACCCGTCGCCCACCACGGCGCTCGGCGTCTACACCGGCCTCAAGGCGGCCGTGCGCTACCGCCTGCACAGGAGCGACATGCGCGGCCTGAAGGTCGCCGTGCAGGGCCTCGGTAACGTCGGCTACAACCTGTGCAAATTGCTGCACAAGGACGGGGCGGAGCTTTTCGTCACCGACGTGCAGCAGGACAAGATCGCGCAGGCGGTCAGGGAATTCGGCGCGAAGGCCGTCACGCTCGACGATATTTACAAACAGGATGTGGACGTATTCGCGCCCTGTGCGCTCGGCGCCATCCTCAACGACGGCACGATCAAGGCGCTGAAGGCCAAAGTCGTCGCCGGCGCCGCGAACAACCAGCTCGCGGAAGCGCGCCATGGCGACGTGCTGCGCGACCTCAAGATCCTCTACGCCCCGGACTATCTCATCAATGCGGGCGGGCTGATCAGCGTCTATTACGAGCATGCGGCGCGCGCCAGCGGCAAAAAATACGACCGCGCGCAGGTCGAGGCGCATGTCCGCAAGATCGACGAGACGTCGGAGTCCATCTTCCGCCGCGCCGAGGCGGACGGCATCTCCACCAGCGCCGCGGCGGACCGCATCGCCGAGCAGCGTTTCCAGTCGCCGGCGGCCAGCACGGCGGCCTGAGCGGGCATAGTCCACCCTGGACGTAACGAAGGCGAAACCTCGCGGTTTCGCCTTCGTCTTTAGCGGCGCTGTTAGCGCTGCCGTTGCGAATCGATGGCATCCTGCCGCCATTTTCAGTTTATGCGTAAAGCGGAGGGCGTTTTCGATTTCCCGGCAAACTTTTTTATGCAGGCTTCCTGAGCCGGTTTCCCGTACGCCGCGGTTTCCCGATCGGTCACGGTGAAATGGACATACGCAAGTATTCGGATTTTATTTTTCTCAATTTTTAACGCTTCGTAAACAGTTCTGGGTTGAATATATATAAAGAAACAACTTGAAATTGTGCATGGGGGATGCATGAAAGACGACCCGAAAGGCGAGAGAAGCCTGCAAAGACAGAAGCTGGAGGCGCTGGGGCAGTTCGCGGGCGGCATCGCGCACGATTTCAACAATATCCTGTCGATCATCGAGGGCCACACGCACATCGCCCTGCGCCAGTTGCGGGAGGGGGCGCTCGAACCCGGGCAGTTGGAGAAAATCCTCACCTCCACGCAGCGCGGGGCGGGGCTGACGCGGCAGTTGCTGAGCTTCGGGCGCCAGAAGATCGGCGTGGAGGAAAAAACGAATTTGGCGGAGGCGATGCGGCAGCAGCACATCCTGCTGCTGCCGCTGCTCGGCGAGACGGTGCAGCTTTTCATGACGGTGCCGGAAGACCCGGTCTGGATCAATGCCTCGCCCGACCAATTGACGCAGGTGATCCTCAACCTCGCGCTCAATGCGCGCGACGCCATGCCGTCGGGCGGTGAACTGGCGATCATGTGCATGGCCTGCCAGAAGCGGCATATCCCTGCGGCGCTGCGCGAAAAGAACCCCGCGGCCTCCTATATCCGCCTTAGCGTGGTCGACAGCGGCCTCGGCATTCCGGCGGACATCCTGCCGCGCATCTTCGAGCCGTTTTTCACCACCAAAGATCAGGGCAAGGGCACGGGTCTCGGCCTTTCGGTGGTTTACGGCACCGTCGACCAGCTCAACGGCATGATCGAAGTGTCGTCCGTGGCGGGCGAGGGCACGAGCTTCGACATTTTCCTGCCGGTCGCGGAGGCGCCGCCGCAGGCGCTGCCCGCGGGGAAAACCCCTTCCGGCGCCGGCCTTGCCGGAAAAACCATCCTGATCGCCGAAGACGAGCCGGAACTGCGCGAGATGCTGACC
>JAGXAX010000307.1 GCA_018971405.1 Alphaproteobacteria bacterium
GTCTCCGACCTCGTCGCGCTTTCGCAGATGATGCTGCAGGCGGCGGGAAAAACCGTCGATTACGCGGCGCTCGGCGATCTGATTTTGAAGGAAGGCGTGGCGCATTATCTTTCCGCCGCGCAAGTGTTCCTCGACATGGTGCTGCATGGAGAATAGGGCCTTGAAGGAAATGCGCGTCTATGAAACGTCGGCGACGGAGGGCGCGGGGCCGCTGCAGCTTCATCATCAAACCGGCAGCCGCAGCTTTTATTCCGCCTTCGGCGCGAACGGCGCCGCGGACGCGTTTTTATATCTGGTACAGCACCGTGATCTCAACGAATGGGAAGCCGGCACGGGGCATCTGGCCGACGCGGGCACGCTGGTCCGCGACACGGTGATCGCGTCGAGCAATGCCGACGCGGCGGTTCCGTTTTCCGCCGGGGTGAAGGACATCACGAACGATATTTACGAGGGCGCCTATGACGCACGATAAATTCGACGCGGGCTTCGAGGTCAAGTTCCTCGCCGAGACCGGTTTGTTCGAGGGCTATGCCTCCGTCTTCGGCGTGGTCGATCAGGTGAACGACCGCATCGCGCCCGGCGCGTTCAGGGAGAGCCTCGCCGCGTGGGCGGAGAGGAAAAACTTCCCGCCGCTCCTCTGGCAGCACGAAGCGTCGGCGCCGATCGGCGCGTGGCGCGAGATGCGCGAGGACGGCCACGGGCTTTTCGTGAAGGGAGACCTCTTCACCCGCGACATCCCGCGCGCGCAAGAGGCTTATAAACTCCTGAAGGAGAACGTCGTCACCGGCCTCTCCATCGGCTACCGCGCGCAGGAGTCGCACATCGAGAGGAAGTCCGGCGTGCGCGTGCTGACGAAGGTCGATCTGGTCGAAGTTTCGCTCGTCACTTTTCCGGCGAACGCGGCGGCGCGGGTGACGGGCGTGAAGCGCGGCCTTTCCGCGCGCGCGGAAGACGACATCGCCCGCCTCTTCGCGAAAAACCTGCGGCAGGCGGCGCTGGAGATGAAATACGACAGCGTCGTGCGCCGCTTGAGCGCGGATATGCGCCGCGCCGCTGCGAAAGTCCTGCTGCGCAAGGACGATGCGGGCGGCGCGGACCCCGACGCCGTTTATCCTGCGGCATTCTCGCCCCTGGATCTTGCGGGTGGCCTCGGCGATGCGCCGGGGTCGGGTCTTGGAGATTTGGCATCGGGCATCGGCGATGCTCTGGGCGTGTTGAGCTCCGACGAAGTGGGTACGCTCGGCGATGTTATCGGTGCGCGCGCTGAGGGCAGCAGCTTGTCTGATGCTCTTGATTCCAGTATTGACGATCCCTACAGCGATTCCGCAGACCGTATCTCCAATGCGGCGCAGAGCGTGGAGGATTATTTGGGAGGCTCTCCAGAACAGTGGGGATCAAATGGTAACGGGGACATTTGGGCTGAGGGAAATGGCAATAAGTTCCGCATGGATCTTAATAATCCGGGATGGTTGCCGGATGGTAGCCCGGAAGACCCGCATTTCCATCTTCAAACATTGGATGATAATGGCAAGTGGGTTGACGGGGGAGAACAGCACAGATATTATTTTGACGATGGAAAATAGTATGAAATGGCTGACAAATTATAATGACCCGCAAGGGCGGACATTTAAAATCGAGACGATGGAGTTCGTTAAGGGCAACATGCCGACTCAATACGTGGTCTATGCTTTCGATAAGAATAGATTTAATACGCATGACCATGCTCAGGACAGTCTAAAGATGGCTAAAGAGTGCGCGTTTGATGAATTTGGTGTGCCGGTAGACTCTTGGCATCAGGTGGAATGATGCGGGAGACGTTTTCTTGAGTCCACCGGACATTCTCATTTATATCGCTGCCCTTGCGGGCAGCGTTTTTCTGGGGCGATGGATAAGCCGTTCTTTCCGGAGGCGGAGAAGAAAATGCGCGCAACCGAAAATCGGGAAAGTACCTGATCTAAAGCTTATCAGGACTGGGCCGGAGAAGAGGAAGGCGGACGCATTCGCTTCGATATTAACGATACGCAGGGCGATGATCCGCACTTTCATATGGAAGTAAGAATAGACGGGTTATGGCGTGATGCGGTCGAGGGCGTGCATCGACACTATTTTAAAAAAGAAGAAGGAAGCGGGCTAACCGTTCCCGGCTGATAATTCACTGAAACAAACATAAACCAAATTTAAGGTTTCTCCCGAAAGCGGGGAAGGCCTTGAACGGCGTTGCGCGCGTTTCGCCAGCGGCGCCGAAGGAAGACTATCGCCAACATCAACAACCCGAAAGGAAAGAACGGATGACATCACTCTGGGTCAAGCTGCGCGACGCGATCGAAAACGAATGCGCCACGCTGCAAAACCTGCTCGCGCCGCT
>JAGXAX010000308.1 GCA_018971405.1 Alphaproteobacteria bacterium
TTCTGGTGGATATGAACACCGGGGCCGTCCTGCTCGACAAGAACGCCGACGTGGAAATGCCGAC
This sequence comes from Alphaproteobacteria bacterium, assembly GCA_018971405.1. Lineage (GTDB taxonomy): Bacteria > Pseudomonadota > Alphaproteobacteria > Micavibrionales > UBA2020 > PALSA-926. The sequence goes on from JAGXAX010000308.1 coordinate 65, forward strand.
GTCGTCGATGAGCAAGACCGTCAGCCTTTATCTCGTGTTCGAGGCGCTCAAGAGCGGCCAGTGGAAACTGACGGACGAACTGCCCGTGAGCAAGAAGGCGTGGCAGATGGGCGGCTCCAAGATGTTCATCAGGGTCGGGGACAAGGTTTCCGTCCAGGATCTGATCAAGGGCGTGACGGTCGATTCCGGTAACGACGCCGTCGTGTGCCTCGCCGAAGGGCTGGCCGGTTCGGAGCAGGATTTCGTCGTGCGGATGAACGCGCTGGCGAAGAGGCTCGGGATGAACCACAGTCATTTCATGGATGCGACCGGCCTGCCGCTGCCCGGTCACTATTCGACGGCACGGGACCTTGCGACGATCAGTGAGCACATCATCAACGACTTCCCTGAATATTACCATGAGTTCTTCAACATCAAGTCATTCACCTATGACAAGATCCATCAGGAGAACCGCGACCCCCTGCTGGGAACGTTCGACGGCGCGGACGGCGTCAAGACCGGTCATACGGATATTGCCGGTTACGGCGTGATCGGCTCCGCCATCCGCAACGGCCGCCGCCTGATCATGGTTCTGAACGGGCTGCCGACCTGGGATTCGCGCGTGACGGAAAGCGCAAGGCTCATGCAATGGGGCTTCCGCAATTTCGAAGACAAGAAGATCCTCACCAAGGATCAGGAAGTCGGGCAGGCGAAGGTCTGGCTCGGGCAGGAGGAAACCGTGCCGCTGGTTGTGGACAGGGACGTGACGGTCACGCTGCCGGTCGATCATGACAACGACGTGAAAATGTCTCTCAGCTATCAGGGGCCGGTCGAGGCGCCCGTCCGGCAGGGAACCGTCATCGGCCAGCTTAACATCGTCATCCCCGGGCAGCCGCCGCAAGTGATCAACCTCGTCGCCGGCAAGGACGTCCGGCGCGAAGGGCTCTTCGGCCGCGTCGCGTCGCGCCTCTCGTACCTGCTGCACAAAGGCTGATATATTGTGTCCAAAGGGGTATTCATCACGCTTGAAGGCGGTGACGGCACCGGCAAAAGTACGCAGATAAAGCTTCTGCAGCAGGCTCTTTCCGCGGCGGGCGTGGATGTTATGACCACGCGCGAGCCGGGCGGGACAAGGCAGGCGGAGCGCATCCGCGATCTTTTGCTGCAGCGGGACAGCGGGAATTTTGACCCGATGACGGAAGCCTTGCTGCTTTTCGCCGCGCGGCGCGAGCATCTGGTGGAGAAAATCTGGCCCGCGCTCGGGCGCGGGCAGTGGGTGGTCTCTGACCGTTTCGCCGATTCATCGCGTGCTTTTCAGGGCTACGGCATGGGGCTGGACATGCGGGTGATCGAAGACCTTTACCGCATGGTCGCGGGAGATTTCCAGCCTGACATCACTTTTATCCTCGACATAGATCCCGAGCTTGGCTTGCAACGCTCGATGAGGCGTCATGCCGCGGCCGCCGTCACCGAAGACCGCTACGAGCGCATGGGGCTGGCGTTCCATCAGCGGCTGCGCGACGGCTTTCGCGAGATCGCGAAGCGGTTTCCCGGACGCTGCGTCGTCATCGACGCAACGCAGGATGTGGAGGCGGTTCACGGCGCCATCCTCGGCAATATCGCGGCGCGCACCGGCGTCCGTTTGAAGGAAACGCAGGATGCCTAGCCTCTTTGACGACGACGCTGAAGAAGAGCTGGATTCCGTTATCGAAGAAGTCGATTCCGCCGCGCCGGATGCGCCGGCCGACCTGTCTCCGCGCGCCAATCCGGATTTTGCAGGGCATGAGGGCGTCGAGCGCGGGCTGTTGCAGGACTATCTTTCCGGCCGCATGCCGCATGCCATCGTGCTGGCGGGGCCGTCAGGCATCGGCAAGGCGACGCTGGCGTTCCGTCTGGCGCGGTTTTTGTTGGCGCAGGTGGACGATCGGGAGCAAGGGCTGTTCGGCGAAGTCGCGCCGGACGCTTCGCGTCCTGAATTTAAATCAGGCGCCTTTGCGCCGCCGACAAGCCTGTACGTGCCGCCGGATGATCCGGTATTCCGCCGCGTCGCGGCGGGGGGGCATGCCGACCTTGTCACGGTCGAGCGCGAGTACGATGAAAAGCGCGGGCGGCTGAAGAGCGAAATTTCCGTGGATGCCGTGCGCCGCATCCATCCGTTCCTGCGCATGACGGCGGCGGAGGGCGGCTGGCGCGTGGTGGTCGTTGACGGGGCGGACACGCTCAATGCATCGAGCCAGAACGCCCTGCTGAAAATCCTTGAAGAGCCGCCGAAAAAGACGGTGCTGATTCTCACCACCAGCCAGC
>JAGXAX010000309.1 GCA_018971405.1 Alphaproteobacteria bacterium
CATTGCCGCGCTGTGGACGTATCTGGGCGTGCTGACGGCGCCGGTCTATTGCACGAAAATCGCCTCGCGCCTCGCCCGCACATTCACGCAGCACCACTCGCTGAAGACCCTCTGCAACGACCTGCTCGACATCAGCCTCGACAAGCAGCAGCAGACGACGGACTGGGGCGCGGACGAACTGACGCACGCGCAAATCCAGTATGCGGCCTCGGACGTCTTGTATCTGCACAAGCTGCGCGCCGCGCTGGATGTCATGCTGGCGCGGGAGAACCGCGTGGATCTCGCGAAGGCCTGCTTCTCGTTCCTGCCCCACCGCGCCCTGCTGGACGTTTCGGGATGGGGCGACGAGGATATTTTCGCGCATGCGTCCTAGCGCGGGCCGGCGGCGGGGCCGGACGGACGGCGGCGGATTCCCGATTTAAGCTGGCTGATTTCGGCTTTGGCGCTTGCAAGGTCCGCCTTGACCTTTGTCATTTCGTCGCGCAGTTCGGCGAGCTGGCGCAGCACGTCGGCCGGCGGCGCTTCTTTTTCAACGGCCTTGCCGGTTATTCTTTTCGCATGGACGTTGAGGCCTTGCTTCACGGCATCGCTCCACCCCTCATCCGGTTTGGATTTCATCAGGTAAAGCGCATCGGCGAAATCCGCCCCGCCTTTGTGCAGCATTTCCACGATAGCAGGCGACAGTTCGTTTTTGACCGCCGTCGCGAGAACCCTGCCCTTGTATCCGTCGCCGAGCGCGGCGTTCGCTTCCGCGCCGACGTCCAGAAGAGCCCGAACAGCGGCTTCCGTTCCTTTTTTGCAAACGACCCCATACAAAACATGGTTGAGGGCTTCCTGCACATCCTCCGGCGGAACGCCCTCCGCCAAGACGAAACGGACGCATTCCTCAAGCTCCGCCTCCTTGCCGGACACTGAAACAGCCTGGGCGAATATACGGCCAAATGTATCATGCACGGCCTTCTGCGGATCCGTCGCGCCTGCCGCCACATTGACGGACAGCAGAAAAAGCCTTTCGACTTCGGGTTTTTTTTCAAGAACGGCCGCCTGATCCAGCGCAAACAGAATGGATTTCTGCGCCTGCTCCTGTCCGGCGTTTTGCTCAAACCCTTTCAAAACCAGAGCGATATCGTCTTTCAGGCGCTCGCTGCGCCGGACAATCTCAGTCACCACCGTCGCACGTGAATCTTCATCATAGAGCTTCGCCGTGCTGACATAACCGCCCTTGACGGCGAACTCACGGGGATGCCTGATCACTTCCAGAAGATTTTCCGGACGCCCTTCAAAAAAAGCGTCCAGCGCGCCGGCCCTGAGACTTTCCTGATCGGCGCCGCCGAGATGCTTTATAAATTCCCTCTCAAAGTCGTAGCCTTGCGGCATGGTGACATGCCGCAAAGCCCGCTTGTTCGCGGCGTGGAACTCTTCCACCGTGCCGTTTTTACCGATGTCGTAAAAATTCAATGCGGGCGCTTTTTCGGGTAGCGGTGCCGCTTCCTTTGTTTTCCTGCCAAATATAAAGCCCATTACACGCTCCTGTTGCCATGACACCGTGACAAGGTGCAACAAAGCGCCCCACCACTCAAATGAAGGATTATGGGCAGGTTATGAAGTTTAGCATAATATGTCAAATTATAAATATTAAGAAAATTTGAAAATATCCGCTTACAGCGATAAAATACTGTTGCCCGAACCAGCGGTACCATGCCTTTCCAATTGATTTAGCAGCATAAAATATAGCAACGCGGCATAGCTTTATTTGCTAGAAAAAAAGCATTCCGGCATATATATTTGCAGCGCAATAGTTTTATATAAAGGCCGTAGCCATGACGATCGTAAAACTTCCCGAAGCCGCTCAAAAACAAGGGCTCGGCACAGCCGTCCGCGTCCTTGAGACGGAGGCGCGCGCCCTGCAGGAACTGGCCGCTTTCCTCGACGACAGCTTCCTGCAGGCCATAGAGATGATTTCCACCGCCGAGGGCCGCGTGATCGTGACCGGCATGGGCAAATCCGGGCATATCGGCAAAAAGATCGCCGCGACCTTCGCCTCGACAGGCACGCCGGCCTTTTTCGTCCATCCGGCGGAAGCGAGCCATGGAGACATGGGCATGATCGTCCGCGGCGATATCGTCCTTGCGCTCTCCAACTCCGGAGAGTCGAAAGAGCTCAACGACCTGATCGAATACACCCGCCGTTTCGCCATTCCGCTGATCGGCATCACCAGCCGTCCGGACTCGACGCTCGCGACCCGCGCCGACATCGCGCTGCTGCTGCCGCCCTGCCCGGAAGCCTGCCCGAACGGCCTCGCGCCGACGACCTCGACCACGCTGACGCTCGCCATGGGCG
>JAGXAX010000310.1 GCA_018971405.1 Alphaproteobacteria bacterium
GATCTGCGCGTCGCCGGCGCAGGCGAGAAGATTAACCGTCGCTGCCGGCGCGGGGGCGCCTGATATACATTCCGGGCGCAAAGCGCCCGGCGCCGTGTCCGCGCCGATGCTGTCGCGGAAGGCGATGGCGGGCTCTCCCGACGACCAGACGGCCTCCGCCAGCATGTCCCAGAGTTTTTGCGCCTGCCTGTGGTTGAAGCTGTGGCCGGTCAGTGCGGCCTCGACGAAGACGTCCGGCACGGAGAGGGTCGTTTCAACGCAGTCTTCTGCGGTCTTTTCGGACGGGGGCAGGGAGAAGGAGATGTCTTCATACCCCTGCCGCGCGTAGCCGAGCGCCATTTGCACCGCTGCTTCCGGCAGTCCCGCCTTGCGCGCTTCGCCGATCGCGCGTTGCAATTGCGGATTGCCGTCGGGGTCGAAACCATCAGGCGCGTCGCGGTCGCAGGCGTCCATCACGCGGCGGGCCGCCGCTTCCATCACGCGTCGGCCGAGCGTCTCCGCGGCCAGACGCGCGTCGCGGCTTTTTTTCCAGTTGATGAAATCGGCGCTGGCGGGGTTTTCCACCGGCAGGACGACATTGGTTTTCTCCTGCGTTCCGTCAAGCGCGAGGGTCTCTCCGAGAATTGTCAGGCGGCGCAGAACCTGCGTCGTGTCCTGCGTGTAGGAAACCGTCCGCCGCTGTGGCGCGTAAGGCGTCGCGGGCGCGATGCCGTAGGCCCAGTCGAGGCCGAGCGTCTGCCATTGTTTCAGCTCCGGCGCGGCGATCTGGCGAAGCAGGATGTAGCGCAGTTCGTCGTAAAACGCTTTCGCGTCGTCTTCGGACGCGAAATAGCCGTTTTTCCAGCCTTGATAGGTCAGGCCGCCCGCCATGCGGCGCAGCACGTCGCGAAGGTCGCTTTCAGTGCGGTGACGCCATTCCGCCGAAACGCCATTCTGTGCCGCATTGTCCGGCACGCTGCGCTGCAACCATGCCGGAACGTCCGGCTCGGGAACGCGTTTCAGGGCCGCGGGCAGGACTTCGGAATAAAAAACATCTTCCTGCAATATGCCGAGGGCGGTCTGGTTCCAGCTTTGCGGCACGATGTAGGTTTGCGGGCTTTCATGGTGCGTGACCTCGCGAAAATACGCGTCGGCGCAGAAGTCCTCGTTTCCCTTTGTATAAAAGCGCGCAAACCGCATAAATTAAACCTTTGATTTATATGGTTATTTATAAATAATGTCTGTCCGGCAAGTGAGAGACTGTGACACAACCGGCGTGCGGCTTCAATATCGTTGTCTCTTAATTATGAAATTAATAGGTTGTATAATCCGGCGACGGGTATATTATCCATATTAATTAAATCTGGAGTCGTGAATATGCCGAAGAAGGATACCGTCATTTTTATCGTCGCCGACGAGACCAGATATGGCGGCGAGGCCGACTATATGAAAGGTCTGGCCGCGGAACTGAAAAAACGCGGGCTGCGGGAGGACACGGATTATTTTGTTTACAAGGCCGTCAGGGGCGCGTCGGGCAGCGATCCGCGCGTGCTGCCGCTGAACAACGATCAATATGCCGCGGTGCCGTACGTTGGCGAAATGGACGCGCGCCTTCTGACGCGGGCAGGGAAGATCAGCCTTGTCGGCGCGGGGCACTCGACGCTAGATGTTGTCATTGATCTTGCGGCACGGACGGGCGGACGGGCCAAGGCAAGCTACATCACGCACATGGTTGACGACGCGGGACATTTGCGAAAGATCGTGGGGAATGACGTCGCCTTGTTCGCCACGACGACGCAAAGCGCCCTGTGCGCGATAGACCCGTCATGCGGGGCACGGGCAAAGCTGGTTGCCCTGGCAGCCGTGCCGCACACAATTTCAAAAGAGTCATGTCAGGCGGAATACGACTCTTTTATGCAGTTCGCGCGCCAGAGCGCCGATCCGGAAGCGGATATGCGCCGCGCAATTCTCGAAGGGAACGATCCATTTGCTTTCGTCTTGCTGAACGCGGGCTTCGAGGCCGGCAAGAAAGGCCATGTTCCGTACACGGCGGAGGAAGCCGCGCGCGCGGGCGCGGCGCTGGGCGGAGCGCTTCCGCCTCGCACCAGTCTTATCCTTGCGGAGGGCACCCCGCGCAGTTTGATGGACAGGAAACTGGGCGAAGACACGATGGGCGCTTTCGCCGCCGCGTACAAGCGCGCGCAGATGGCGCTTGCAGGCGCGGAAGATCCCGAGGAGACGCCTTATGTCGTCCGTGAATTTTTCGAACCGGGTCTTCCCTACAATATCGTAAAGGCAGGCTATGTTCTGGGCGGACGCGACAACTGCGTGGCGTTCATCTC
>JAGXAX010000311.1 GCA_018971405.1 Alphaproteobacteria bacterium
TATGCAACGTTCCCGCTTGTGAAGGGGTTTTGGCGTGCGTGAATTGAAATTTTTCTATGCCCTGGCGCTGGTCACTGTCGTCGCGGCTTCGCTCGGCGCCTGTTCGGCCGGCCGGATGGACAAAAGCGCGGCGCTCGGCGTCGCGCCGTCGCCGGTCACGTTTTCCGGCAGCTATCTCGCCGGCCGCTTCGCCCAGCAGCAGGGCGACTGGAACACGGCGCAGAAATACATGGACAACGCGCTGGCCTACGACGGCGGCAACGCCGGCCTGATGCAGCGGACGTTCCTGCTGGCCATCGGCGCGGGCGATTTCGCCGCCGCGCGGGAGCTGGCCGCAAAGCTGGCGGCCGCAGGCAGCGCGGACGGCGGAGACGTCGACGCGCTGGCGCTGATCTTCTTGGGTTGCGACGCGATCGGCCGTCATGATTACAAAGGCGCGCTGGCCTATCTGCAAAAACTGCCGGACAACGGATTCGGCACTTATACCAAGCCGATGCTCACCGCTTGGGCGAAGATGGGCGCGGGCGACAAGACGGGCGCGCTCAAGGCCCTCGGCCGGAGCCTCGCGCCGACAGATCCCTCCTACGGCATGTACGCGGGGCTGATGCAGGAGCTGTCGGGCAATATGAATGCCGCCGCCGACGATTACAAGGTCGCGATGTCGGGAGGCCTGGGTCTGCACGAGGCGGTGCTGACGGCGAACTTCTTCACGCGCTACGGCGAGCCGGAGATCAGCCGCGAGATCTACCGCCAGCTGGCCGCGGTTTATCCTTACAATCCCTATATCGAGGCGATGGAGCACAGCGACCCGCTCCGCGCCGTGCCGCCGGATATCGCGAGCGCTTCCGACGGCGCGGCCATCGCGATGTTCGATCTCGCCTCGGTGCTTTACGAGAAGCACGCTACCGACAGCGCGCAAATCTACGGCAACCTCGTCGCGCTGCTCGCGCCCGCGTCGCCTTTCGCGCGCATCATGCAGGGCGACATCGCCGCGCTGCATAAAAATTACGCCGCCGCCATCGCGGATTACGCCGCGGTTGAGCCCGCGGCGCCGGTCTACTGGATCGCGCAGGTGCGCCTGACGGAAACCTACGAGACGGCGGGGCAGACGGACAAGTCCGTCGCCATGCTCGCGGCGCTGGAGAAAAACCCCTTCGCGCGTCAGGGCGCGCTGGTGTCGCTCGGCGACACCTACCGCCGCCACGCGCGCTATGCCGAGGCGGTCGCCGCCTATACGCAGGCGCTCGGCGCGGCGGCGGCGACGCCGGACGAATGGCCCGTGCTTTACGCCCAGGGCATGGCGGAATCGCAGCTCAACGACTGGCCCGCGGCGGAGAAAGACCTGACGCAGGCGCTCGCCTTCCAGCCGGACAATCCGATGATCCTCAATTTCCTCGCCTACAGCTGGGCGAGCCGCGGGGTCAACCTCGACAAGGCGCTGGCCTACGCGCGGCACGCCGTCAGACTGCGCCCCGACGACGGCTACATTCTCGACAGTTACGGCTGGACGCTGTTCCGCCTCGCGCGGTACGGGCAGGCGGTCGTCTGGCTGAAGCAGGCGGTGGCGCAGGTGCCGGACGACACGACGCTGCTCGACCACCTCGGCGACGCCTACTGGGAATCCGGCAGCCGCGACGCGGCGCGCGACCAATGGCGTCATGCGCGCGACGTCAGCCAGGATGCGTCCTTCAGGGCGGTGGTGGCGCAGAAGATCGCGCACGGCATCACGGTACCGAGCGAGCTTTCTTCCAATACGCCCTGAGGCTTTGACAGGGACATTTTGACAGGGGCCGGCCTGTCGTCTAGTTTCTTTCTATGCCGCAGCCGTTTCATGTCTTCGCGCCCGCCAAGCTCAACCTTTTCCTGCACGTCACCGGGAAACGCGCCGACGGCTATCACGCTTTGCAAAGCCTGATGGTCTTTGCCGATATCGGCGATGACCTGTTTTTTGCGGAGCAAGACGGATTTACCGTTGAAAGCGCGGGGCCGTTTGCCATGGCGCTGCCGAAAACGGGAGACAATCTGGTCGCCAAGGCGGCGCGGCTGCTGGCGGAGGAATATCGCGTGCCGCTGCGCGGAAAAATCACGCTGGAGAAGAACCTTCCCGTCGCGTCCGGCATCGGCGGCGGCTCGGCGGACGCGGCGGCGGCGCTGCGCGGACTTGCGCGGTTGTGGAACCTGCCGGAAGACCAGCCACGGTTGCAAAAACTCGGCTTTCGCCTCGGCGCGGACGTTCCTGCCTGCCTTGCCTCGCGCGCGGCCTTTGCGGACGGAGCCGGCGAAATCCTGACGCAGGCGGAAAACATGCCCGCG
>JAGXAX010000312.1 GCA_018971405.1 Alphaproteobacteria bacterium
GTGTTGTACCATTCGCCGGTCCAGCGGATGGCCTCGTCGAGCGCGAGGCGCGGCTGCCAGCCGAGTTTCTCCATGGATTTGCGAATGTCGAGCCCGAGGGTCTTCGCTTCCGCCGGTTGCGGGCTTGAGTCAAGCCGCAGTTCGAACGGCAGCGTTTCTTTCAGTTTCGAGAGGACATCTCCGACGCTGCGGATGTCTTCCGGCCGCGGGCCGAAATTCCAGCCGCCGGTGAAGGCCTGTCCTTCGCTAACAAGTTGTTCTGCCAGCATCATATAGCCGCGCAAAGGTTCAAGAACGTGCTGCCATGGACGCGTGGCGTTGGGGCTGCGGATCAGCACCGGTTCCCCCGCCGCATGGGCGCGGGCGACGTCGGGGATCAGGCGGTCTTTCGCCCAGTCGCCGCCGCCGATGACGTTGCCCGCGCGTGCCGTCGCCAAAGGAATGCCCGCGGGCTTGAAAAAACTTTCATGGTAGGCCTGCGCGACGATCTCCGCCGCCGCCTTGCTGGCGCTGTAGGGGTCCTTGCCGCCGAGCGGGTCGTCTTCCCTGAAGAACGCGCCGGTTTCGTTATTGAGGTAGCATTTGTCGCTGGTGACCACGACGATGGATCGAACGGATTTGCAGGAACGCAGCGCTTCGAGCAGGTTCAGCGTGCCTGTGGTGTTCGTATCGAAGGTGCCGAGCGGATCTTCATAAGACGCGCGCACCAGCGCCTGCGCGGCGAGGTGGAAGACGATTTCCGGCTGCGCGGCGGCGAGCGCGGCGGCGAGTTTGGCGCGGTCGCGCACGTCGCCCTCGATATGGGCGATCCTGCTTTTCAGGTTCAGCAGGCCGAAGAGCGCGGGGTTGGTCGGCGGCGGCAGCGCATAGCCGGTCACAATCGCGCCGTCGCGCAGCAGCAGCGCCGTCAGCCATGCGCCCTTGAAACCGGTGTGGCCGGTGAGAAAAACGCGCTTGCCCTGCCAGAAACCGGAAGAAACCATTTATATCCCCAGATTTTCGCCTACCAGATCTTCCATGGCGCCTTGTTGTCGTACCAGAGCTTTTCCAGCAGTTGCTTGTCGTGGAGCTTGTCCATGCACTGCCAGAAGCCGCGGTGCTCGAAAGCCGCCAGCTCGCCCATTTCGGCCACCTTGCGCATCGGCGCATGTTCGAGCATCGTCTCGTCGCCGTCGATATGGTCGATGAATTCCGGATCAAGCACCATGAAGCCGCCGTTGATCAGCCGTTCGCTGTCGTTCTTCTTCTCCGTGAACTGGCGGATGAGGCCGTCCCTGATGTCCAGTTCGCCGAAGCGCGCGGGCGGCGTGACGGCGGAGAGCGTCGCGATCTTGCCCATCTTTTTGTGGTAGGCGAGCAGGGCGGAAATGTCGATGTCCGAGAGGCCGTCGCCGTAGGTGAGGCAGAACGGCGCGTCGCCGATATAATCGCGCACGCGCTTGATGCGTCCGCCCGTCATCGTGTCGGCGCCCGTATCGACCACCGTCACCCGCCAGTCCTCGACCGAGCTGTCGTGCACCGTCGTTTTGCCGGATTTGAGGTCGAACGTCACGTCGGCGCAGTGCAGCGGATAATTGGCGAAAAACTCCTTGATCATGTATTGCTTGTAGCCGGCGCAGATGATGAATTCCTTGATGCCGTAGGCCGCGTAGTATTTCATGATGTGCCAGAGGATAGGCATCGGGCCGACGTTGATCATCGGCTTGGGCCGCGTGCCGGTCTCTTCGCTGAAGCGCGTGCCGAGACCGCCCGCCAGGATAACTAATTTTGTCATAATATCCGCTTCCCCCGCCTAAAACCTATAGACTTTAAATACCATGCGGGAATATTGTTTGCACAGCCGTTTTTTAACGCCACAGGTATTGAAGCAAAATTTTGTAATGGCATCTCCTTCTGTCACCATTGGCATTCCTGTTTACAACGGCGCGGCTTACCTCGATAAAGCGCTGGCGTCCATCGCGGCACAGAGTTTTCAAGATATGGAGATTCTGGTTTCCGATAATGCCTCGACCGATTCCACGCCAGAGATCATTGCGCAATGGGCGGCAAAGGACAACCGCATCCATGTCCATCGCCAGCAGGCGAATGTCGGCGCGCGCAACAATTTCATCTGGCTGCTCGAGAATGCCGCGGCGCCGTGGGTAAAATTTGCGGCGCATGACGATATGCTGCCTTCCGGTTATGTGGATGCTTTATACGGCCTTGCAAAAGCGCATCCGGAAGCGCGGCTGATTGCCGCAAGCGTGCAGTTGATCAAGCCGGATGGAACAATATACAAAGATACGCCGTTTCCGGTA
>JAGXAX010000020.1 GCA_018971405.1 Alphaproteobacteria bacterium
AAGAGGCCGAAGTCGCAAAACTTACAAAACAATCTAAAAATATCGATGACTTAATAAGAAGACTTAAACTAAAAGAGCAACACAAGACACGCAACGGCTCTTATGCATACAGCCCGCGCGACAGCCACGCGCCTCACCATCTCGTCATGCCCGTGCAGGGGAAAATTTTCATCGCCTTCGGCCAAAAGAACGAACTTGGCGCGCGCAGCGAGGGCATCACGTTTTCCACAAGAGAGGGCGCCAGCGTCGTCTCGCCTCTTGCGGGCATCGTCCGGTTCGCCGGCCCCTTCCAGAAATACAAGCAAATCTTGATTATCGAGCACAAGGGCGGGTATCATAGCCTCATTACCGGACTGGCACGCATAGACACTGTCGTTGGAGCGTCACTTGCGGCCGGTGAGCCTGTGGGTGTGGCGCAAACATCCGGCTCTCCCCGAATCTACTTCGAACTGCGCCATGACGGAAAACCGATCAATCCGCAAAGGTTGCTGCTCACACAATTGAAACAGGAAAAAAGCTAGACATGAACAAGAGAAAAGCCCTCAAACTCGCCCTCGCCGCCGCCGCCCTGCTCGTTTGCTCCTCGCTGACCGTCATCGCCGCCGAAAACGGCGGCGCGGGGCAGGACGCAAGCGCCGAAACCTACAAGCAGTTGAACCTGTTCGGCGACGTCTTTGAAATGGTGCGCGCGGATTACGTCGATCCCATCTCCGACAAGAAGCTGATCGAATACGCGCTCAACGGCATGCTCTCCAGCCTCGACCCGCACTCCTCCTACATGAACGCCAAGGAAGCCAAGGCGATGGACGTCGAGAACACCGGCGAATTCGGCGGCCTCGGCATCGAAGTCACCATGGCCAACGGCGTGATCAAGGTCATCTCGCCGATCGACGACACGCCCGCCGCGCACGCCGGCATCCAGTCGGGCGACCTGATCATCGAGATAGATGGCAAGCCCGTCACCGGCATGAGCCTCAACGACGCCGTGAACAAGATGCGCGGCAAGGTCGGCTCCAAAATCCTGCTGACCATCATCCGCAAGGGCGAAAAAGCGCCGCTCAAGATCACGCTCACCCGCGCGGTCATCCAGATCAAGTCGGTCAAGCACCGCGTCATCAACGGCAACGTCGGCTACATCCGCATCACCATGTTCAACGCGCAGACCGCGCCCGGCATGCTCAAGGCCTTCAAGGACATCAAGAAAAAGACGGACGGCAAGCTGATCGGATACGTCCTCGACCTCCGCAACAACCCGGGCGGCCTGCTTGATCAGGCGATCGCCACGGCGGACGATTTCCTCAACAAGGGCGAGATCGTTTCGACGCGTGGACGCAACCCCGACGACACGCGCGCCGACTACGCCACGCCGGGCGACCTCGCCGACGGCCTGCCGGTCATCGTCCTGATCAACGGCGGTTCCGCCTCGGCGTCCGAAATCGTTTCCGGCGCGCTGCAGGACAACCACCGCGCCATCGTCGTTGGCACGCAGTCCTTCGGCAAAGGCTCGGTGCAAACGCTGTTCAACGTTCCCGGCGGCGGGATGGTGCGCCTGACGACGGCGCGCTACTTCACGCCCTCCGGCCGCTCGATCCAGGCGGAAGGCATCACTCCGGACATCGTGATCAAGCCCGCCAAGATCGTGGCCGACAGTGACCCGTTCCCGGAAATCCACGAAGCCGACCTGATCGGCGCGCTCAAGAACCCCGACGGAACGCCCGCCGAGAAAAAAACGGACGACGCGGATGAAAACACGAAACTGGAATCCGACTACCAGTTGCTGCGCGCCGTCGACCTGCTGCAGGGCATCTCCCTTTACAAGAGCGGGATGTCCGGCATCGCGCAGAAGAAAGTGTCTCCGGCGAAAGAGAAAAAGAACGGCCACGACCTCAACCTGAACCAATAAGGAGCCCGCGTTGAAAAGATGGGCTGAGACATGGTCATCTTTTCCGGCAGCGCATAGGAAGCGTTGTTATCAGGGGCTGGCCGCCTACGGGGCGCTGGCGGCCGTCTGCGGCATATGGGTTTCCATCCATGCCCGCGCCACGATTGAAGGCCTGCAAGCCGGCGTTCCTTCCGCAACCGCGCTGGTCAAGAACGTTTACACGACGCCACAGATCACCGGCGCGGCGTCCGCCGCAACGCCGGCGCAACCGCCTGCCACGCCGCCGCCGCCGCCCGTCGCCGACAACGGAAAAACCTATGTCTCGGTCATCGTTTCAGGCCTCGGCCTATCCTCTTTCGAAACGCAAAGGGCCATCGACGATCTGCCCGCGCCCTTCACGCTGGCCTTCTCGCCCTACAGCGACGATGCGCGCTCCTGGGCCAGGAAGGCTGTCGCCGCACATCATGAAACGCTCATGCTCGCGCCGATGGAAAGCGCCAATTACCCACAGGACGACCCCGGCCCCCGCGCCCTGTCTTCGCGTCTGAGCGATAAAGACAACAATGCCGCCCTCGAATGGCTGCTCACGCAGGGCGACGGCGCCGTCGGCATCATGAACATGATGGGCTCCCGCTACCTGACCGACCAGAAGAGGCTCGTTTCCACCTTCACGACCCTGCGCAAGAATGACGCCCTGTTCATTGAAACGCCGGACATCAAAAATTCGGCCGCAGCCGCAGCCGCAGCGAAAACCGGTCTGCCTTTCATGGAAGCGAACCTGCGCATAGACGCCAACCCGACGGAGAACGCCATCCGCGAGCAGCTCGCCCAGCTGGAGATGACCGCGCAGAAGCACGGCTACGCCATCGGCATCGCCCATCCCTACCCCATAACGCTGAACCTGTTGAAATCATGGGCGGCGGGACTGGCCGCGCGCGGCATCATTCTCGCACCGCTGAAAACAGTATGGAAGAACAAAAAGCATTATATTCCGTCGACGGATGCGCCGCCTTCTCCCGCCCCCGCCGCGGAAACGTCCGGCGCCGCACCCGCCGGAGCGCCCGTTGTGACCGGAAACGCCGCATCACCGCCGCCACAATCCCAGCTCAGACAGCCCTGACATGACAGAGCATGGCCGCAACCCGCCCGCAAAGACCTACCGCCCGGGCGTGGGCATCGTCCTCTTCAACGCGGCGGGCCACGTGCTGATCGCCGAACGGATCGACAACCCCGGCGGCTGGCAGATGCCGCAGGGCGGCATCGACGAAGGCGAGGCGCCGGAAACCGCCGTCTTCCGCGAGATGGAAGAAGAAATCGGCACGCGCAATGCGAAGATCATCGGCATGATGGACGAGTGGATCTGCTACGACTTTCCGCAGGCTTTAAGCGACCGGCTGTGGAACGGAAAATACCGCGGCCAGCGGCAGAAATGGATCGCCCTGCGCTTTCTCGGCACAGACGACGAAATCGACCTGACGACCCACGACGAACCGGAGTTCGGCGACTGGAAGTGGGTTCCCTTCGACGAACTGACGCGCTACGCCGTACCATTCAAGCGCACCGTCTATGCGCACGTGGTGAAAGAGTTCGCGCGCTACGCCAAGCCTGAAAACGCCTGATCTATTTCACGTCGTTGAAATAGGGGTGCAGCACCCTGTCGCCCGCGGCGATGCCGAGCGCCTTCGCCCGCCCGCCGTCGATCTCGATGACGCCGCTGACCGGCCCCTCCGACGGAATTGCCGTCAGGTCTTCCGGCACGGCGTTCGCGTGGACATGCGTGATGACCCCATCTGGCGCGACGAACAGCATGTCGAGCGGAATCAGCGTGTTTTTCATCCAGAAGACGACCGGCGCCGTCCGGTTCATCTCGAACAGCATGCCGTGGTCCGGCGCCATCGTCTTGCGGAACATCAGGCCAAGTTCCTGCTCCTGCGGCGTCGATGCGATCTCCACCTCGAAATCATGCCTGACGCCGTTTTTTCCGACGATCACGAGCTTCTGAACATGCGCTTCGGCCCGCACCCGACGGGAGAAATAAAAAACCCCCGCCGCGGCAATGCAGAGGAAGGCGATGATGTTCGTCAAAGTTTTCGATGCTTTCATGAAACCTCCAGAAAAATCATGTTTCTGCCGGCAGGGCCTGCGACAGCCTTCCGCCGAGACGGAAGGCTTCGATGCGCCTGCACAGCCCCGTGGACGGGTCGATATCGACCATCGTTCCGCACAGCGTCACCGGGCCTTCGGCGGGACGCAGCCGCTCGCCCGGTATCTTGCGCGTGAACCTGTAAACGGCGCCCGCCTTCTCCATGCCGATCACGCTGTCGTAGCTGCCGCACATGCCGGCGTCCGTCTGGTAGCCGGTGCCCTTGGGCAGGATTTGCGCGTCCGCCGTCGGGATGTGCGTGTGCGTGCCGACGACGAACGACGCGCGTCCGTCGCAATATTGCGCCAGAGCCATTTTCTCGCTGTTGGCCTCGGCGTGCACGTCGACGACGATGGCATTCACCTGCGCGCCCATGCGATGCGTATTGCAGATTTTATCGATGGCGGCAAACGGGTCGTCCAGCGCATCCATGAACAAACGCCCCATCACGTTCACGACAAGAATCTTATGGCCGTGCGCCGTGCCGATGATGTAAGCGCCGCGCCCCGGCGTGCTTTCGGGGAAGTTGATCGGGCGCAAAAGCTTCTGGTCGCCCGCGATGTAGGAGATGATCTCGCGCTGGTCCCAGATGTGGTTTCCGGTCGTGATGCAATCGACGCCCGCCTTGTAAAGGTCGCTGCAGATCTGCGCGGTGATGCCGAAGCCGTGCGCCGCGTTCTCGCCGTTGGCGATCACGGCATCGAGTTTGTATTTTCCGCGCAGTTCCGGAAGGCGGGCGATAATCTCGTCACGCGCATCGCGGCCGACGATGTCTCCCAGAAAAAGAACCCTCATTTATATATGTTTCCTTCCGTTATGACGGCGTCCATCCTGATGTCGTTTCCGTCGCGCGGCAGGCCGTCCTTGTAATGCTGCATCTCGTACGCAAGGCCGATCGCCCGCACCGGTTTCTGCTTTTTCAGCCGCGCGATCGTACGGTCGTAAAAGCCGCCGCCATAACCCAGCCGGTAGCCGTTCGCATCAAACGCCAGCACCGGCACCAGCAGCACGTCGGGCATCACCGCTTCATCGCCCGCTGCAGGCTCCTGAAGGCCGTATTTTCCCGTCGTCATTTTCACGTTTTCATCCCAGCGGCGAAACAGCAGCGGCGCGCCATCGCCCGCTACATGCGGCAGCGCGCAGGCATGCTCTCTCGACAAAAGCGCGCGCAGGATCGGCAGCGCGTCCACCTCGCCTTTGACCGGCCAGTATCCGGCGACAACGGCACCGGCCACAGGCTCCACATGCCGCAGGAAGGCCGCGCATATGGCTTCCGCCGCGGCGATCCTCTCGTTCGGCAGCATCTGCAGCCGCCGTTCGAGGAACGACTGACGCAGGGCGGGTTTTGTGGGAAGATGCAGTGTCACGCGCGGTTTTCTCTCAGGAATCCGAAGAAGTGGAAGGCTGCCACCTGAGCCGTCGACGGGGTTATCCGCTAGGCCCTGTAAAACAGGGGGGTGCCATGTACTCAGGCCACGGCCTGAACAGCGACGGCTCCCGATCTAACGATCATCGGCCTCTGGGACAGTGCTGTCTTATCGAACTCTGCAGCAGCCTTCCGGAAATGAATATAGGCGCACCGACGGCAGGAATCAACATGCTCTTAAGAGGCCTGCAGCACGCGGCTGGCAACCCCTTCAATTCGCTTGGTAATCTGCTCCAGAACATTCAGGACGGCCTGCTCTTCTTCCTTGCTGATGGAAGACTGCGGCGCCGCGGCCGGCACAGGCGCGCCGCGCGTCGCGCGCAGCGCCGATGCGGGAACTTCCCCTTGGCCCGAACGCGCGTCAAAAAGCTCATCAGCCAGCACCAGCGACGTCAAAACCATCAGGTGAGCGTCATTGTATGCGGCTCCGGCGCGCGAAATCTGCTGCAGCCTCTGGTCGATATAAGACGCCAGATCGACAATGCGGCCTTCCTGCCCGTTATCGCAGGAAATATCGTAGGAACGTCCATTGATGTAGATTGTTACCTCAGCCACGGGTTTAAGCCTCCTCGGTTAAAAGCATTTCAAGACGGTTGATTGTCTGGTCGAGCTTCGCGGCGATCTTGCGGTTTACTTCGCGCTCGTTGCGCACGCTCAAATCGAGCTGCGGTTCCGTCTTCTGTTTTTTAACGGCCTGAAAGCGTTTCTCGACGGCCGTCTCAAGATTCCCCAGAGCCTTGTCCAGATTCTCGAGGGCCGGTTTTAATGCTGATTTCATGGCGAATCCCTGTTTCACTGCGATGGAATTTTTTTTGTAATGTTCTCAGAATAAAATTCCTTAAGCCTCACGTCAATTGATATAAAATCTTTGGAGCGCATTGATTGCCGGGCTGTGGATAACATTCCTGCGGCGCAAATCACGGCATAAAGGAAAAGGGGGCGCCTCAACCGACGCCCCCTCTCTAACCGCAGAAGAAAAATTCGCAAAAGATGAGGACTTAACCGCCCTTTTTCACCTCTCTAAAGAACGTCCTGACGGCCGCGTTTCTCTGGCATATCTTCTCGATATCCGCATCCGTCATCATCGCGTCCAAGGGAATGAAAACCACCTTTACGTCAGGATCCCGCATGGCTTCTTCAAGCTCAAGCAAGGTCCCCACAACGGAAACGCTCTTGTCACGGCTGATCGCGGTGCTTTCCCACCCCTGCTCGACCGGAAACAACCGGCAGCCATGCGGCAGAAATTTGCATCCCCGTTCCATGGCGTTCTGCTGCGCGGCAACAGATGCGGTTTTCTCCAGCAGATCAGGGGGCACGTTATGCCCCTGACCCGTCATGAGAACCTCCTAACCTTACAGCGCGGGCTTCTTCCTGTCCTTGACGACATACTTTTCGTACAGCATGCCCATCTTGTCGTCGACAAGAAGCTCGGACAGTTTTGTTTTCTCAGCCAGTTGCGCGGCCGTAAGAACGCCCTGCTTGATCAGGACGGTATCCAGCTTCGCTTCTGTCTGGCCGTTGCCGTTTTTCAGCTCTTCGCGCGCGGCTTTCAGTTCTTCCGGCGTGATGGCCTTCTTCTCGACAAGGAAATCGCCCAGATCGAAGTCGTTCCGGAACCTGAAGGCGTCCGCCAGATGGCGCTTGGCCAGTTCCGGATTCCGCGTGCCGCGCGTCAGGTCATTCAGCGCCGCATCGACTTTGGCCTTCGCGTTGGGCGCGTGGCGGTCGACGTGAATGATGCCGGCTTCCTTGAAGGCCGAGAGCAGCTTCGTCGGCACTTTCTCGCCGACGATCAGCGCCTTCTTGCGGTTTTTGTTCAGGACGATATGGACGGAAACATCGCTTTCCTTGCCCGAGGCGTCCTCGAACATGACGCGCAGCGTAGTCGTCGCGATGCCCTGCTCGGAGCGGTTTTCAGTGATCTTGAAGATCTCGTCCGCACTGGACTTCTGGTCAGCGTTCGGCCCTTGCGGGTTGTTCTCTTTCTCGATCTGCTCCGACAAGTCGCGGATATTCGTATCCCAGATCGCGTCGAGATTTTTCGCGCTCACCGTCGGCAGCGCCAGCGCCGCCATGAAGTCCTCATGGCTGACGATATCGCTGACGGACAGTTCGACCTCTTCTGTGCCTTCCGGATATGAAGCCATATCCTCGATCTTCGCCCTTGCGAGCGGGAAAGCGCCCAAAGATTCATGTTCGCGGTTGATGATGAAGAGCTCCTTGGATTCCGCGGTGTTTTTCTCGCCGACGGTCTGCAAGGCCCTCTTCAGGCGCGCGACCGTGATGATCTTGTCGTCATCCGCCTCGACGATCTGCGGATCGACCTGGCGGATATAATCGCAGAACACCTTGCGCGCGGCGGCGGCTTGCTTGCCCATGTCCGTACTGTCGAAGACGCTCACGTTGAGGTCTTCCTCGACGGAACGCTGGAAGCTGTGGGCTCCGTCCTGCAGCACGATGTCGCGCAGACCGGCGTTATCCATGGAGGCTTTCAGCTTCTCATAGAGCTTGTGCTTGCCGATGGCTTCCGACTTTTCGAACACCATGCGGTCCAGAACGTCGACAAGGCGTGTGCCGAAAGCCACGGACGGGTTTTCGTACTCCTTCTCGGCCAGAACGGGCTGTTTCAGGAAGTTCTTGAAATCGGCCTTTGCTTCCGCGTCTTCCGGCAGCATGTGCGGGCGGATCGGCAGCGCCGCTTCGAGGTGCTGCTTGATCTTGCGGAAGTCGATGCCTTCCTTCTTCGAGTATTCTTCGTCCACTTCCTCGATGAGGTCGGTGTTGCCGGTCGTCATGAGGTTTTCGGCGTTGGTCATTTCAGACCATTCGCTGTAGAAGCGCGCCAGCTTGCGAGACGAATTGACGACGTTCCTCCAGTTTTCGAGCAGCGTCTCCTGCAACTCCGGTACCGGCACGCCTTCGAGTTCGGCCTTGGTCTTCCTCAGTTGCATCAGCCACTGGCCGAATTCCTTCGGATTTTCGTCGGCCTGTTCACGGAAGACGCTGTACAGCGTAGACACAGGCACGCCGCACATCATCTGGCAGATACGGTGCTGCCAGTCGGCTTCCGTCGGGTCGGGCAAGGTTTGCGGCGAGAGGCGCGAATAAACCGATTTGTTCAGGCTGCGCGTCGTCAGACCGTCTTCCGTCTTGTTGCCGGTCAGCGTGACAAAGAAGCCAGCCTGCATGTCTTCGCGGCGGAAGGTGAAGGACGACGGGCCGTTGGTCAGGTCCTTGTTCTTCAGCGGGTTTTCGACCGTGCAGATGTTGGTTTCCCCGTTGAGGAACTGCCAGACGGTTTGCAGGCCGTTGTCCGAGCCTTCCTTGGACTTGTTGTACTCGTCGAGCACGCCTTCACGCCCTTCGATGAACCAGCGGATCAGCGGGCCGTATTGCGAGTTCATGCCCAGCGTGTTGCCACTGGCCTTGTCGAGGCCTTCGATATGGCTGACGTCCTTCAGGATGGCGAAAGCCGTTTCGACCTCGTCCGGCTTCGCGCCGCCCTTGAAGAAGGTCCAGTCGATCGACTTGATGTTGTTGTTCTCGTCGAACGTGACGGCCTCGGATGGCAACTGCTTCAGCTTCGCCAGCGACAGCGCCTCCAGCGTGCCCGCCTGCAGGCGTTTGTCGACCGCCTTGGGCATCGCGTCACCCGCACCGAAATCAAGCACCATCTCGAACAGGAGCTCGTTCATGTTCTTGCCGCCGCAGTCGAACACTTCGACCGGTTGCTTCGAGCGCATGCGCCCCTGCATCGCGCCCATGAAGGACTTGCCCGCGCCCGGATCGCCGATCATCATCTGCGTGCGGTTGGTGCTTTCGGGCTTGCGGCGCTCGAGGCCATCGAAGAACAGCGGCAGCATGCTCGGCACCGGCATGTCGCAATAGGCCATGGCGATGACTTCCGCAAACGGACGCTCCGAATAAACCTTCATCGGGTTGCTGTCGTCGGCGATCGTGGACAAGACCTGCTCGAGGTTCGACTGGCCGTTGTAGTCGACGCGCTGCGAACCCCACATCGGATAGGGCCGCGACGCTGTGCCCAGCGGGCGGACCAGCTTGTCGGACAATTCCCGCGCCATTTGCATGCGGCGCTCGGTTTCCCTGTTGACAGCCGCTTCCGTCGCGTTTTCGCCCAGCAGCCTGCGGGACTCTTTCTTCTGGAAGCCCTCGTCAACGATCAAGTCCTTGATCTTTGTTTTCAGCAGATGCGTCTCTTGTTCCATTTTCTTTGTCATTTTTTCGGATCCATCTTGTTAAGGGCTTTTTTCATGTCTCGCCGTTTCTTGCTGCTCGGCACGGCCTTGAAGCTGCCGCATTTCCGAACCTTCTCCAGTAGCAGTCCCACAATCGCCATCGGCACTTCGTTGGGATCTTTCCCGAGGACAACGCCCACCTGCTGGTGCGGCTTCTTTGCCCCGAGCGCCTTGGCCATTTTCTCCATGGCAGTACCCTTCTGCGCGGTGATGATCGCAACGTCGAACGTCACCTTGTCGGAGTACTTGAACATGGTGGCGATCTTCTCCTTGGACGGCAGTTCATCAACCGCGTCCCCGTCGGAAATCACCAGCACGTGCGTGAACCCGGAAAGGGCTCCACTTTTACCCCTGTGTTCGCTGATCGTCTCCGCGACCTTTGGAACGGCAGGTGCAAACTCGGTCCCGGAATTGAGGCCTTTGCGCATGGTCTCCATGGCCTGGCCGACCTTGACGCGATCGTCTCCGGGTTTGATCAAAACAGGCGGCTTGTCGTTGCCCCACATGCCGACATACACGTTCATGTGCATGTCCTTGCCTGCGGCGGCCTCATAAAGGATGGCAGCGGCCTGCAGCGCGCTTTGCAGGGGCGTGACCCCTTTGAGGGCATAACCGCTCATATCCATGCTGCCGGAGCCGTCAATCATGATGACGATATCGACTTCGGCCGGCACGAGCTTGTTTTCGTCCCTGTGGAAGCGCTTGAGATCGTCTTCCTCGACCGAACCCATGGCCTTCTTGATCGTCAGCCCCTTGTGCGCCTCGACGTTGAAACGGTCCTTCACTTCCCCGTCCTGCGGCAGGATCTCCAGCGACTTCGACTTGGTGATCTGCGTCTGCATCTGCATTTCCTGGACTTTCTTGAAGATCAGGCGGACGCGGTTGATATAACCGCCCAGTTCCTTGATCCTCTCGGGATAATTCGTCCAGTCCTGCTTGGCGAGATCGGCGAGACTTTTGCCGTCGCCTTTGCCGGCGCCCTTCGAAGGCTTGCTGCTCTTGCTTCGCTTGTTGCTTTTCTTCCGCCCTTTTCCTTTGCCCTGACCGTCCGCATCGTCGCCGTCGGCATCGTCGCCGTCCTGGCCATCGCCGTCCTGACTGTCTTTCGACTTTTCCTCCAGCTCGTCCATGTCCATGGCATCGCCGTCGCCGTCGTCATTCGCATCTTCGAGATCGTCGAGATCTTCACCGTCCTTGCCCTCGCCGTCGGCGTCCTGACCGTCGGCGTCCGGA
Organism: Alphaproteobacteria bacterium; assembly: GCA_018971405.1. Classification (GTDB taxonomy): domain Bacteria; phylum Pseudomonadota; class Alphaproteobacteria; order Micavibrionales; family UBA2020; genus PALSA-926. The sequence goes on from JAGXAX010000020.1 coordinate 10,941, forward strand.
TCGACTTCGTCTTCCGGATTTTCAGTGGGGTTTTCAACGCTCGGCATGTCGCCTGCGCCTTCGACGGGAACGGAATCCTTGTCGTCGGTGCCGAGCTTGCCTTCCGCGCTCTGCCCTTCTTTCTTTTCTCCGTCCTGATCCTCCCCGTCCTGACTTTCGTCTCCGGAGTCGGATTTCTCGCCGTCCTGCGGGTCGCCTTTGTCTTTTTTATCGGATTTCTTCTTGCCTTTTTTGCCGTCGGATTTCTGACCATCGCTGTCGTCCCCGTCGTCATCATCCATGTCGTCCGGATCGTCCTGGGGGTCGCCCTGCTGCTTGCCGTGCTGCTTGCTCTTTTTGCTTTTCTTGCCCTTCTGGCCTTTGCTGCCGGGCTGGCCCTGGCCGTCCTGCCCGTCGCCGTCCTGATCATCGCCATCCTGATCCTGACCGTCCTGGCCTTGCTGGTTCTGCTTGTCCTGCGCGTCCTTCAACTGCTGGTCGACCTGATCGTTGACCTGTTCGAGAATTTTCTTGATCAGGTCTTCGGCATAAAGATCCCAGATGGTGTTGATGACTTCCTTGCGGCGCTCGTCCATGCTCTTGACGCGGCCCATCATGTTGCTCCAGCCGTAGAGCCGCTCGTGCTGTTTGGGCTGAAGGTTTTCGAGGCCGTCGGCGCCGCCGCACAGCTCACGCAGATGCTTGAAATCCGCATGATCGACACCGTCCGTGTCTTCCTTGGCGCCAGCGGGGCGCTGCGCCAGCGTGGCAGTCTTGCGCACCATATCAGGATCGACGCCGACGCGCTTCCAGCCTGCTTTCGTGTCATCGAACAAGCCGTTGTTCTGAAAGAAACTCAATTG
>JAGXAX010000021.1 GCA_018971405.1 Alphaproteobacteria bacterium
GGGGCTGCGCCAGGACATTGCATGCCGCGGGGGCGGAAATCGCGATGACGTACCAGAATGAAAAAGCGAAGCCCCATGTCGAACCTTTGGCGCGGGAGGTTTCAGCCCCCATCTTCATGCCGCTGGATGTGACGGACGAATTCCAGGCCGAAGCCTTGTTCGCGGAAATAAGCAGCCGCTGGGGAAAGCTGGATTTCCTCCTGCATTCGATCGCTTTCGCGCCCAAGGCCGATCTGCAGGGGCGGGTGACGGATTCTTCCGCCGCGGGTTTTGCAACGGCGATGGACATTTCCTGCCATTCGCTCATCCGCCTGACAAAGGCAGCGGAGCCTTTGATGAAGGACGGCGGCGCCGTTTTGACGATGAGCTATTACGGTTCCGAAAAAGTGATCGAGAATTACGGCATCATGGGGCCGGTCAAGGCGGCGCTAGAGGCTTCCGTGCGCTATCTTGCGGCGGAGCAGGGCGCGTGCGGCATCCGCGTCAATGCGCTGTCTCCTGGGCCGGTCAAAACGCGCGCCGCGTCCGGTCTGGCGCATTTCGACCTTCTGATGGAGAAAGCGGCGGGCAAGGCGCCTACGCACCAGCTTGTCAGCATCGGGCAGGTGGGCGAAGCGGCTGCATTTCTGTTGTCCGACAAGGCGCTGCATATCACGGGGCAGGTCATATACGTGGACAACGGATTTAATATCATGGGGTAAAAAAGCGCATGCGGCACAGGGTCGGCGACATCATAACGGTGCGCGACAGGATGCAAACGGGCTACAAGTATACGCTCGTCGCGCCGGCGGGGCGCGATTTCGATCCTGCTTTCAAGCCGCATTTCACGCCGAAGGAAATGCTGGAGCTGGGCGTATTCGAGGGAAAATACTGCAACGACTGCCGGAATGAATTCCCCGAGGACTGGTATGAAAAGGCGAAAACAGCCGCCATGCCTGATCCGTCGCTGAACTATTTCAAGGTCAGGAGCCGCCAGCCGTTGAGCGTGTGGCGGCAAAAGGGCTGGATCATCGGGCCCGACCCGCGCGGCTGGTTCCAGTGGTACTGCCGCTATTATCTCGGCCGCCGCCTGCCGGAGATCGACGCGGCGCAGATCAAACGCTGGCGGGCGTTTTCGCGCCATGCGGGGCAGATCCGCGCGAATTGCATGCCGGGCGACGTCGGCTGCCGCCCGCGCCAGCGTCAGGCGCTGCTGCAGTGGGCTTACGATCCGTTCATTTAAACGTCGCCGTCCGGCGTCGGCTCGTGGGGCTTGTCGAGCCCCATTTTTTTGTTGAAGGTCGCGCGCGGGTCTTCCTTGAAGAGCCACGGCGTCGTGATGCGCCGCCATTGCTGCAATTTCTCCCAGCCTTCATAAGTGAAGCCGGGCAGGCCTTCCGGCACGATCTGCCTGTCGAGCAGTTCGGGGGTCAGGGTCAGGTAGACGTCGTGGAGGGCTTCGTAGTCGCGCGGCGCGGTCACGATGGCGAAGGCCTTCTTGAAGGCTTCGCTTTGCGGGTCAAGGCGGTAGAGCGCCTGCGTGCTGAGTTCCAGCATGGCCTCGTTGGCGAAGGCTTCGGGGTTGGGGATTTCCGGCGATATCCAGATGTTCTGCGGCTTGTCCCACCTGTCGCTGCGCAGGTAGGCGAGGCCGACGGGCTTGTCCGGAGCGTCTTTCGTCGTGATCACCCAGAGAGATTCGTGCTTCGGCTCGGTCTGGAGGATGATCTTCTTGAAGGCGTCGCGGACGTCGGTCTCGGTCTTTTTCTTCCTGTTGCTGAAGCGGACGATGTGCTTGGTGATGTCTTCTAGCGGGATGCTTCCGGAGAGGCTCTGTATGTCGCGCACGTGCACGGGGCGGATCGTCAGCCGTTCGGTGTGGAAAGCGGGCGGCTCCTTGACCCTGAGGCTGAGCCATTTCAGCCGTCCGGCCTGCAGCGTGTCGTTGTCTTTCAGGAACAGTTCCTGGTCGGGGCGCGTGATCTTCCGCCCATTGAGCGAGACGCCGCCCTGCAGGATCAGCCGGCGCGAGTCGCCGCGGCTCTTTTTCGGCCGCGCGAGGACGACGAGGTCGAGCGCCTCCATGTCGCCGGTGTTGAGCACCAACGCCGGCAGGTCGTCGGGGATGTAGCCTTTCGAGACGGTGTTGTCGAACCAGTCGCGCTCGGTGCGCGCCGTTCCCGCGCCGTGGTAGCGCGCGACGATGGCGGAGGCGAGATCCGCCTTGGCGTCGCGCGGGCTTTTGGCGAGGGAGGCGGCGATTGCGTCCGGCGGAACGTCGGTGTAGACGCGGAAATAGTCACCGATCAGCGCGTCGGGAATGCGCATGACGCGCCCGAACTTGTCGCGCGGAGAATGGACGAGCGAGATGTCGTTGTGGCGGCGCGGCGACTGTTTTTTACGCCCGTCGATGCCGGGGGTGATGACGGTGGTGAGCAGCGCCTGCGGCTTCTGCTTGTGCTTTTCCTGCAAAAGGCGGCCGAGGGATTCGCTGAACAGGCGGTTCGAGCCGAGGAGGGCGATGTCCGCCCGCACCATGCAGGAATCGTAGCCCCGCAGGACGGGGTAGATCATTTCGTTGACGTGGATTTCGCTGCCCTCCGCGATGCGCGCCTGAAAGGCGTCGCGCGAGATGAGGCGTGCGTGCGTGACGAGCGAGAAAATGTCGAGCATGTCCTGCACGCCCATCCTGTCGTACCACTCCGAGCTGCGGCGGATTTCGAGCAGTGCGGGGTCGTCGAAGCGCAGCACCATTTTGAGCTGCCGGGTGAGTTCGGCGATGCTTTTGTCCGCTTCCGCGGCGGAGACGTTCCAGATCGTTTCCAGCCGCCCGTCCATGTCGCCGTTGCGGTTGGTGAAGTCGGAAAAGACGATCACGGCGGCGTGGCCCGCGTCCTGCAATGCGCGCAGGAGCCAGAGGTTGACGGCGTGGCCGATGTGCAGCGCGGGCGTTTTTATATCCAGCCCGTATTTGACGCGCAGCGGGTGTCCGGTGTGGAGCTTCGCCGCGAGTTCTTCCCGCGGGAGGAACTGGTCGGTGATCCGGTCAAAACAGGCGAGAATGTCCTCTACGCTCACGTGCGGTCCCCTTGGTTGTCCTGTTCATGATATCACATATATGTGCTTTAAGGGGGCAAAAGACCCTGCGGCATGCCGTCAGAGGGGCTTGGGGCCGTTGGCGCGTTTGGCCGGAGCGGTCGTTGGCACAGATTCAGCAGCCGTGGCGTTGTCGTTGGCGGGTGCTGCCGCATTGCCGTTGAAGGCGGCGGTGGCGGCAGGCAGCGGTTTGGCTTTCGCTTCCTGCGCGGGTGGGGCGGGGGGCGTGACGGCTTTCGCCTTTGCTTTCGCTTCCTTCTTGTTGCTCCTGTGCGTGCGGTAGGCATCGTGCAGCGTTTTGGCCGAATTGTAGATATCGAAGACGCAGGTTCCCACGCACCACGTGCTCCACGCCAGCAAGATGCCGCCGCCGATGGTGATGGCCGGCAGGGCCGTGACGGTGGGCACGATCACAAGCGCGGACCAGCCCACGGCGCCGACGGCCGCGCCCTCCAGCGTCACGCCGCAGAGGAAGACGTCCTTGTGATGCTCGCTCAAACGCGGCTTCATGCGTCCGATGAAGCTTTTGCGCGGCGCCGCGTTCTTTTTGAGGCGGGCGCGGAAAGGCTCCCTGATCCGCCTGAGGGGGTTGAATTTGGGAAAAGTTTCGGTGCAGAGATGTTCCAGACGGTCCCATGCGCCGGGGAAGCCGAAACCGATGGCGGTCAGCCCGATGCCGGCAAGCACGGCGCAGCCGGTAAAGCCCGCGACCTGCGCGGAGATCGGAGCGGAGAGCAGGAAAAATCCCCCCACAAGGCCCTGCACGAGCAAATTGCCGCCGCTGAATACGCCGCCCATGCGCGACCAGAACTTGTTGTCCTTGACGAGATTTTTGGCAAAGTTCCAGCCGTAGCGGAAACGGCTCAGTCCTTCCCGCGGTTTGTTCTGTTGTTGTGGATCGGAGACTTCCACCACCGGCATATCCCTCACGTAACAGTGATAAAATAATCAAGGATAGTAATTGCCATAGGCAGAAAAAGCAAGGGTGATTGCCTGCTTATAATATGAAAATTATAAAGGCGCAATATGCGTGTTTTTTGAAAAGAATTTACGGACGCCCTGTCAGGGCTTCGGGCCGCTGAAATTACGCGCGACAGGGGCTGCGTGATGAGTCGTGCGCGCCGCGCCGTCGTTGAACGCTGCGGTGGCGGCGGGGGGGAGTTCCGGCGCGTTTTCACGCGGTGGCGGGCATGGTCTCGCCGCGCTTGCGGATTGCACCTGTTCGCGCGGTTTCTTGCGGCAGGCCTGCCACAGGGTTTCCGCCGAACAAAAAATGCCGAAAATGCTGCTGGCCATCCCCACTGCCACACCGGCCAGCAGCAAGCCGCCGACGACGGTCAGCGTCGGCAGGGCGAGAATGACGGGAACGGCGAGCACGGGCCAAGTCACTATTCCGGCCACTGATCCTTCAAGCGTGACGCCGGAGAGAAAAATATCCAGATGCTTTTCGTGCGGCATCAGGCGTATGGCCGGTTTTTGCATGGCGGCGGGTTTCGCGCGTGCTTTTCTGGAGCGCGCGCGGAAAGGCCTTTTGAACCGCCGCAAAGGATTGGAGTGCGGGAACGACTGCATGAAGTGGTTTTGCATGCGCTGCCATGCGCCGGGCATGCCGTAAGCAATGGCGCAGAGGCCTGCCGCACCGAGAAGTCCGCAGCCGGCATAGCCGAAGACCTGCACCGCGACGGGCGCGGAGAGCAGGAAAAATCCGCCCACGACGGCCTGCGCCATCAGCTTGGCGCCATTGGGCATGGCGTTGAAACGCGACCAGAACTTGTTGTCGGTCATAACGGCTTTTGCGAATCTCCAGCCACGGCGCATAGAGCCGGAACCTTGCTGCGTTTTGCTGTCCTGCTGCTGTGCGGTTGCTGCGTCCACGAAAAAGCCCGTCTTGTAAAGACACAAAAATATACGATGGATTATAACCATTATAAGGAAAAGGGCAAGCGGGATAGCACCATTACCTGCCGTTTGTGAGAAATATAATTACGAAAAAAGCGATTTCTGGCAGCGAATTCTTGACGGCAGGCATGTTTGACAAAGCTCCGGAGGTGCATAACAATGAAATGGATTTTCGCTCCCGAACAATCACAGTGCAGGACATGGCGCGTATCTTCCGTTTGTTTTTTAGTCTGTTGACTGTCGGCTTCCTGCTTGCGGGAAGCGTGGCGTCCGCAGCAACCTATCCCGTGGACGGAGGCATGGCCGGAAAAATAGCCCATTATACGGTCAAAAAGCAGGACACGCTCTATAGCATCGCCCGCCGGTTCGACGTCGGCATCGTCGCGATCAGTGCGGCCAACCCCGGCGTCGGCACATGGCTGCCGAAGGCGGGAACGGTGCTGACGATTCCGACCGAATATGTGCTGCCGCTTGCCGCGCGCAAGGGCATCGTGGTTGACCTTTCCGGACTGCGCCTGTTTTATTATCCTGACCCGCAGACGGTCGTGACATTCCCGATGGGCATCGGCATGAAAGGCTGGCAGACGCCGACCGGCGAGACGACGGTCGTCCGCAAGGAGGCGCATCCGGTCTGGATCGTTCCCGCGTCCATCCGCAAGGAGAAGCCGGAGATCAAGCCCGTCTTTCCGCCGGGGCCGGACAATCCGCTCGGCCAGTACGCGCTGCACCTCGGCTGGGCGGGCTATCTTATCCATGGCACCAACATGCCCTATGGCATCGGCAGGCGCTCGAGCCACGGATGCATGCGCCTTTATCCGGAGGACATAGAGGTTCTGTTCAAGGCCGTGCAGACGGGAACGCCGGTGACCGTCATCGACAGGGCTTACGAGCTCGGCTGGGAAGGGAACAGGCTCTTCCTGCAGGTCACGCCCTCGCAGGAGCAGACCGATGAAATCGCGTCTCACGAAAAATTCGTCATCCACGACATACCCGACGTCTACGGAGACGTCCATCAGTTGGCGGGCGCAGGCGCGAAGATCGACTGGGCCGCCGTCCGGGCAGCCGTCATGTGGCGCACGGGCATCCCCGTCGTCGTGGCGACGCGCAAAAGCGCGCCGCCACAACAGACGGAACGGTAAATCTTATTTATTCTGGCTGGCCTGAAACATGCGGTGGGCCTTTTCGTTGGCCGCCTGCGCGTCGGCTTCCGCCTGTTTGGCGTCCGCGGCAGCCTTGTCGGCGGCGGCCTTGGCCGCCTGCGCCGTGGTCACGGCCTGCGCGGAGGATATTTGCGCCTGTTGCGCCAGATCATGCGTTTCCATCAGCAGTGTGTGGTCTTTATCGCTCAGTTGCTGCGTGCAGCCGGCCAGTGCCAGCGCGGCGAGGGCGGGGATAAGGGCAATACGTTTCATGTGATTTCTCCTTCAAGGATGCAATGAATGCGGCGTGGAAGCATCGTGCGCCACCGGATACAACTATAAATTGACGATCGTCAAAAAAGTCTTAAGGCTTATGTTGCCAGACTTTATTTTTATAATGATGAATTTATTATATAACATTGATAATAAAGGAATTTATATATAAAACTTATCTAAAATTTGCATGACAATTAATAGAACTGTATTATATTTATCATAAAATCATAATAGATGGGGTTTACTATTATGGAACAAAAGGAATTTATACAGAGCGGTGCGCTGGTATTGCAGCAAGGTATGCCTGGAGATTATGTCTACAAAATCGAAAGCGGCACGATAGACATTTCCATGCGCGATCCCGATGGCGAAGAGGTTTTTCTGGCCGAGTTGGGGCCGGGAGAGATCATCGGCGAAATGGCCGTCATGCTGGGCGGCAGGCGTTGCGCCAGCGCCCGGGCGCACGGGGACGTGGTTCTTTCACGCATCCCTGGGCAGGAATTGCACAAGAGGGTCAAAAGATCCGGCGCCATGCATGCTTATATGATGCGGCTGATCGCCGATCGCGCCATCAGGAACATTTCTCTGTTCGCCGGCCTTTCTGCGGAGGAAAAAGCAAGCTTGCCGAAAGGCGAAGGGCCCGTTTTATATCCCAAGAAGTCGTACCTGTTCCGGGAGAACGAGCCCATCGCGCACCTGTATGTCCTGTGCAGCGGCCATGTGCAGCACTTCAACACCACCGATACCGGACAGGAAATTACGGTGGAACTGCACAAGCCCGGCGACGTGTTTTGCAAGTCGGCCGCGTGCCTTCATGACGGCTTTTTTTCCACGAGCACCCGCGCCATCGACGATGCATACGTCATTAAATTGCCGATCGGGCAGTTTAAGGAGGTCATGCGCAGGTACGAGACGGTGGCCGACAGACTGCTATTCAGCCTAGCGCGGCGTAATATGATAAACCAGTATGAAATGGAGCAACGGGCAACCATGACGGCGCCGCAGATCCTGTCGTCTTTTCTGCGGCGGCTTTGCTATTCATACGGGTTCGACCCGCACGGGTTCACGCTGCCTTACAAGAAGTCGCTGGTCGCCGCGCGCCTCGGCATGGAGACGGAGACGCTCTCCCGCGCCTGGGCGAAACTGGCGGAATACGGCATCATCGTTGACGGCACGCGCATCACCATCCTCGACGAAGAGGCGTGAAACCCTCTATTCCTCGATCACTTCCTTGACCTTGCTCGCCAGTTGCTTGAGCGTAAAAGGTTTTGGCAGGAAGTAGACGTGGTTGCCAAGGTGCTCCTTGAAGCGGTCCTCGGCGTAGCCGGAGATGAAGATGATCTTCACGTGCGGGTATTTTTCGCGGACGATTTTGGCGAGTTGCGTGCCGTCCATCTCCGGCATCATGACGTCGGTGATCAGCACCTCGGGGTCGATCATCTTCTCTTCGAGGAGCTTCAGCGCGCTTGCCGCGCTCGCGGCATCGACCACTTCATAGCCCTTGTTGCCGAGCGCCCGCGCGCTGAAGACGCGCACGGCGTCCTCGTCCTCGACCAGCAGGATTTTTGCGGAACCGGTAAGGTCGTGGATGACCTGCCTTTCCTCCGCGACGGGCGCGGCCTTGGGGGCGGCGGCTTCCTTGTGCCGTGGCAGGTAAATGATGAAGGTCGTGCCTTTGCCGACGGCGGTGTTGACGGAGATGAAGCCGCCCGTCTGGTGGACGATGCCGTGGACGGTGGCGAGGCCGAGGCCGGTGCCCGCGCCGACGTCTTTGGTCGAGAAGAACGGCTCGAAGATGCGCGGCAGGGTCTCCGGCGGAATGCCGGTGCCGTTGTCCTTGACGCTGATCGTCACCCACGCGCCGGCGGGCAGGATTTCCTCGCCGGCAAGCGGTTGCGGTTCCTCCGTCGTCAGGTTGTTGGTGCGGATGGAGAGCTTGCCGCCTCGCGGCATGGCGTCGCGCGCGTTGACGACGAGGTTGATCAGCACCTGTTCCATCTGCCCCTGATCGGCCTTGACGAGGCCGAGTTCGCTGCCGTGTTCGAGGCTGAGGTCGATGTTCGCGCCGATCAGCCGGCGCAGCAAGTGCGAGAGCTCGGTCAGCACGTCCGTCACGTCGAGCACGCGCGGCTGCAGCGTTTGCTGGCGCGAGAAGGCGAGCAATTGCCGCACGAGGTTGGCGGCGCGGTTGGCGTTTTGCTTGATCTGCATGATGTCGGCGAACGACGGGTCGCCCGGCTTGTGGCGCAGCAGCAGCAGGTCGCAGAAGCCGATCATGGCGGTGAGCAGGTTGTTGAAGTCGTGCGCGATGCCGCCCGCGAGCTGGCCGACGGCCTGCATTTTCTGCGACTGGGTGAACTGCTTTTCGAGGTTTTTCTGTTCCGTCAGGTCGATGAAGTGCAAAACGAGGCTGTCGCTGCCGCTGAAACGGCGGGCGTAGATCTGCGTGACGGTATCCGCTCCCGACTGGAGCGGAACTTCGATGAAGGGCACGGACCTGTCGCCGCCCGCGACGCGCCCCAGCCATTCGGCCGTGCGCTTCTGGGCGTCCGCGCCGATGGCGTCGAGCAGGCGCCGCCCGTTGAGCGCGGAGACGGACTGGCGCAGGATCGCGGCGAGCTTGCCGTTGGCGTCGCCGATGGTTCCGTCGGCGCCAAGCAGGCAGATGCCGACAGGCGCCTCCTCGAACAGCCGTTGGAACCGGTCTTCGGATTCGCGCAAGGCCTCTTCCATGTTCTGTTCGGAGGTCAGGTCGTAGACGACCGAGCGGGAGATCAGCCCGTGCTCGGCCGAGACGGTGATGGAATGGGTGACCGCGGCCTTGAAGATATGGCCTGTGGCGGTCTTCATGGGCAGTTCGTCGTACTGGTGGAACCCCCCGCCCTCGAAGAAATCGCAGGGGCGGGCGTTGACGGGCGGCTCCGCGAGGAAGTCGTGCAGGGTCTTGCGCTCCAGCAGCGTCTGCCGGTCGACCTTCAGCAGTTGCAAAAGCGTGTCGTTGGCGAAGAGGAAGCGCCCGTCCGCGCCGATGGAGAAAAAGCCGACCGGCGCGTTATCGGTGAAGTCGCGGAGCTTTTCGCGTTCCTCGCGGATGGCGGCTTCCATCTGGTAGCGGGGCGTGATGTCGTCGAACCGCCAGTGGATGAACCCCGGCCAGTCCGCGACGTGCTGGCAGGTGACCTGGAACCACAGCGGCGCGTCCTTGGCGCGCGCCTGGAATTCGGCGAAGGCGCTGCCGTCCGGCGCGGACTTGATGCGCAGGTCGTTGAGCGCGCGCTCGACCTTGCGCGGGTTGTCGAACAGCCGGCAGAAGCTGACCAGCGACGGCGCGCCGCCGCCTTCCACGAGGGCGTCGAAACGCTTGTTGCTGTAGATGGTTTCGCCTTCGGGGTCGGTGATGGCGCGAGCCTCGGCATTCTTTTCGAGGACTTCGGTGAGGATCTTGTGGCTGCGGTCGGTATCGGTGTAGCGCTGCTTGAGCTGCAGGAAGACGATCCCGCCGATCACGCCGTAGGCGTAAAGGGCGACGATGGACGCGCCGTGGGAGCCGTGCGCGCCGATCAGGATGACGAACAGTGAAAAGAGGACGTAGGCCGCGCTGGCGGTGAAGAGGATGATCGCCTTGACGTTTTTCTCGCGCAGGACGGTCTCTTTTTTTTGCGGCGCCTTTTCGCGGAAGAAGCTTTCATGGCGCGGGCTGTCGTTCATCAGAGATTTTTCCCTTTCAGCTTGAAGACGTAGGAGATGACCTCGGCCACGGCCTTGTAATGGTCGCGCGGGATGACCTGGTCGATCTGCATGGAGTCGTAGAGCGCGCGCGCCAGCGTCGGGTTTTCGACGACCGGCACGTCGTTTTCCTTCGCGACCTGCCTGATCCGCTGGGCGACGAGATCGACGCCCTTGGCGACCATGACCGGCGCGTCCATCGCGGCGGTGTCGTATTTGAGGGCGACGGCGTAATGCGTCGGGTTGGTGATGACGACGTCGGCCTTGGGCACGGCCTGCATCATGCGCTGTCGGGCCTTTTGCTCGCGCAACTGACGCAGGCGGCCCTTGATGTGCGGATCGCCTTCGGTCTGGCGGAATTCCTCCTTGATGTCCTGCTTGCTCATGCGCATGTTCTGCATGAATTCGTGCCGCTGGAACATATAGTCGATGATGGCGAGGAAGAAGAGGACGCTCAAGACGGCGATCATCATTTTGAGGAACAGCGTCAGCAGTTCGGACATCGCCTGCGCGAGGTCGAGCCCGACGAAATGGCCGATGCCCGCGAAATAGGGCTTGAGGACGATGAAGATGGCGGCGGACACGAGGAGGAGCTTGAAGACGCCCTTGACCAGCTCGACCACCGACCGTGCCGAGAAGAGCCGCCCGAAGCCCTTGGTCAGGGATATTTTCGAAAGGTCGGGCGTGATGGGGTCGAAGGTGAAGATCGGCCCCGTCTGCAGGAAGCCGGAAAGCAGCCCCGCGAGGCCGAGCAGCAGCAGCGGCAGGACGATGTCTCCGGCGGCGCGCTCGCAGAGGATGCGCATCGCGTGCAGCAGGCTGGCGGGGTCGCCCGGTACGTCGTAGGACTGTTCGATGAGGTTGCCCATCATGTTTTTGATGTCGGACATGACGCGCGGCAGCGCCAGCGCCGTGATCATCGTTGCGACGAAGAGCACGACCCAGTTGTTGACCTCGCGGCTGTAGACGACCTGTCCGCGCTTGCGGGCCTCCTCAAGCCTTCGTGGGGTCGGGTCTTCTGTCTTCTGTGACTCGTCTGTGGAATCGTCTTCTTCAGCCATGACGCCCTACTGCGGTATCAGGGAACTGGAGAGGACGTTGCCGTAGCTGTCCAGCCAGTAGAGGACGCCGGCGGACATGGTCATCGTCAGCAGCAGCAGGCTGAGGAAGATCTGCACCGGCAGCGCGATGAAGAAGATCTGCAACTGCGGCATCAGGCGGCTGAGGATGCCCAGCCCCAGCTGCAGCAGCGTGCCGACGACGATGAACGGCAGGGTGATCTGCACGCCGACCCTGAAGGCGAGAGAGGTCGCGCGCGTGACGACGTCGGAAACCGAGCCTGCGTCGGGGAAGACGCCGGCGGGGAAGAGCTTGTAGCTGTTGACCACGGCGGCGAGCATCTGGTGG
>JAGXAX010000313.1 GCA_018971405.1 Alphaproteobacteria bacterium
AAAACGCGCTGATGTACCACAACGCCCTGCTCAAGGGCCTCGGCGCCGCGCCGCTCGACGCGGATGAACTGGAAAAATCCCTGATCGAGGTCGCGCCGAAGATCACGCCTTACGCCGGCTCCAGCTGGCAGGCGCTCGACGCCGCGCGCAACGACAACAAAAAAGTCCTCTTCGAGGGCGCGCAGGGCATCATGCTCGACGTCGACCACGGCACCTACCCCTTCGTCACTTCCTCCAACACCGTCGCCGCCAACGCCGCCAGCGGCACGGGCGCGCGGCAGGCAGGCACCGTCCTCGGCATCACCAAGGCCTACACGACGCGCGTCGGCTCCGGCCCCTTCCCGACCGAACTGAACGACGATATCGGCGAAACGCTCGGCCAGCGCGGGCACGAGTTCGGCACGACCACAGGGCGGAAGCGCCGCTGCGGCTGGTTCGACGCCGTGCAGGTGCGTCAGGCCGTCAAGACCGGCGGGCTCGACCATCTCGTACTCACCAAGCTCGATGTCATGGATACGCTGGAGGAAGTGAAAATCTGCATCGCCTACGAGGCGCGCGGCAAAAGATACGATTATCTCCCCGCCGCGTCAGACCTGCAGGCCGAGGTCAGGCCGGTCTACGAAACGATGCCCGGCTGGCAAGCGTCGATCAAGGGCGTGCGCAGGTTCGAAGACCTGCCTGCGATGGCGGTGAAATACGTCCGCCGCCTCGAAGAGCTGACCGGCGCGACCGCCGCCGCCATCTCGACCAGCCCCGAGCGCGAGGATACGATTTTGGTGAAAAAGCTGTTTTAAAGGCCCAGCTGCTTTTTCAGACGCGCCTGATCGGCTTTCATCTTCGTGTAATCGAGCGCGAAGACCGCCGACGGAACGTCGCCCGCCAGGAGGCCGAGGCCCGAACCGGCATAACCGGCGGCCGTGTAGCCAGCGACCTGCGCGGTACGGAAAGCATTCTTCAGTTTGTTTTTCAGGTTTTGCATGATCTTAGGTCTCCTTCTGACTGAATTGTTATTTTCAGAATTATGTTTAATAATACAAGTTCAGTCAAGAGGAGATTGCAAATAATTTATAATATATTGAATTATAACATTTTTTATATTCAAGCTTGACTTTTTTCATAAAAATTAATATCCTTGCGCCGGTTTATATTTTTGTCCGCCGGGCATAAAATCCAAGGCTCCGCTGCGGCGAACACCATTTGCGAATAACGATTTTCAATATGAAGAAGATAGTGAAAAAAAGCGGCCTCGCCGCAGTGATTGTGACAATAGCAGTTTGTGCAGGCTTTCCCGCTGCGCGCGCGAGCTACGACGCCTATCCCGACCTTTCCGCCGCCGCCTTGCGTTATCAGGTGACGGCGAAGCGCAAGCTCGACCTGCATTACAGCGTTTACGCGGGCGGCTTCGAGGCGCTGCATGCGACGCTCGTCATGCGCCTCGATAAAAACGCCTACGACCTGAAGGTCAGCGCGGCGACGCAGGGCCTCATCGGCGACCTGTTTCCGTGGCGTGCCTCCTACATCACCACCGGCCACGCCGACGCCGGCAGGCTTGTGCCCGCCGTCTATACGGCGCGCAGCACGTGGCGCAAGAACGAGAAGATCACCGAGATGGACTACGGCCCCAACGGCAAAATCCTCAAATCCACCACGCAGGACGGTGAAAAAACCACCGTCAGACGCGATTTCAAGACAAAACTCACGCAACACACGCTCGACATGCTGACCGGCGTCCTCGCGATGCTGCAAAGCGTCAGGAACACCAACCGGTGCGCGGGCGCCTTTCCGGTGTTTGATGGCAAGCGCCGCTTCAACATCGTCCTCAAGGACGACGGGCGGGAGATGCTGCAGCCGACCAGCTATTCAAATTACAAAGGCATGGCCCTGCGCTGCACGCTGACCGTCCGGCCGGTCGCCGGCTTCAGCGCGGAAGACCAGAAGCGCGGCTGGCTTGCCGTGCAAAATCACACCGAAGCGCGCCACATGCCGCCGACGCTGTGGCTCGGGCGGCTCAAGGGCTCGGGGCAGGTCGTGCCGGTGAAAATGGAAATCGCCAGCGAATACGGCGCAGTCGTCGCGCACCTGTCGGGCGCGGCAGACAATTGATGATTTTCAACGGCCCGGACGGCTGATAGAATGACATCCTCTGCAACAAACTGTGATTTGCGCCGCTCGTGCGCTCTCTGCAATGAATAAACCATGATGAACGGGGAAGGGCTGACATGAACGGAAAACTGGGGT
>JAGXAX010000022.1 GCA_018971405.1 Alphaproteobacteria bacterium
CAATACGATTTCGCGGTCGGTGCGGTGGCGGCCAACGCGGCGCGCATGCGCGCGCTGGCCGTCGAGGCGCACGGGCGCTGGGGCGCGGCGCTGGTCGCGTTTCCGGAGCTCGCGCTCTGCGGCTATCCGCCGGAGGATCTGCTGCTGCGCCCGAGCTTTCTCGAAGCCTGCGCCCACGAACTGGACGCGCTGGCGGCCGGGCTTGCCGGCGTCGCGGCGGTGGTCGGGCATCCGCATGCGCTGGGCGAGGTGTACAACGCGCTCAGCCTGCTCGATGGCGGTCGCGTTTCCAGCACTTACCACAAGCAGGCCCTGCCCAATTACACGGTGTTCGACGAGAAGCGCTACTTCCGCCCCGGCCACGGTACGCTCGTGGTGTCGATCCGGGGCGTGCGCATCGGCCTGCTGATTTGCGAGGACATCTGGCAGCCGGAGCCCGCCGCGCATGCGGCCCGCGCCGGCGCCGAACTGCTGCTGGTGATCAATGCCTCGCCGTATGACGTGTTGCAGGCGGCGGCACGCGAGCAGGTTCTGGCTCAGCGTGCGCGCGAGAACGGTATCGCCATTGCCTATGTCAATCTGGTCGCGGGTCAGGATGACCTGCTGTTCGACGGCGGCTCGCTGCTGGTGCAGTCCGACGGCAGCATCGCGGCGCGCGCACCGGCTTTCGTCGAGACGCTGCTCGACTGCGCGTACGACACCGACACGCGGCGCCTCAGCGCGCTCGAATGGCCGGCGCCAGACGCGACCGGCACCGCGGCCACGCTTTATGCCGGGCTGGTGCGTGGCGTGCGCGACTACGTGCGCAAGAACGGCTTTCGCAGCGTGCTGCTGGGGCTTTCCGGCGGCATCGATTCGGCGCTGACGCTGGCGATCGCGGTCGATGCGCTGGGTGCCGATTGCGTCCACGCGGTGATGCTGCCCTCGCGCCACACCTCCGCGCTGTCGCTGCGCGAGGCCGAGGCGCAGGCGCGAGGACTGGGTGTCGATTATCAGGAGCTGCCGATCGAGCCGGCCTACCGTGCGTTCAGCGGCGCGCTGGCGCCGGCGTTCGCGGGTCGCGCGCCCGATGCGACCGAGGAGAATCTGCAGTCGCGCTGCCGAGGCGTGATGCTGATGGCGCTCAGCAACAAGTTCGGACACCTGTTGCTGAGCACCGGCAACAAGAGCGAGATGGCGGTCGGCTACGCCACGCTCTACGGCGACATGTGCGGCGGCTACAACGTGCTGAAGGACGTCTACAAGATGACGGTATTCGGGCTCGCCCGCTGGCGCAACGGACAATCGCCTGTCATCCCCGAACGCATCATCACCAAACCGCCCTCGGCGGAGCTGCGCCCGGACCAGAAGGACGAAGACAGCCTCCCGCCCTACAAAGACCTCGACGATATCCTCCATTGCATGATCGAGGAGGAAATGAACGTCAGCGACATCACCGCGCGCGGGCACAGCCTCGAAACCGTCAACCGCGTGTGGAAACTGCTCGACCGCGCGGAATACAAGCGCCGCCAGGCCTGCCCCGGCGTAAAGATCAGCCGCAAGGCTTTCGGCCGCGACCGGCGCTACCCGATCGTCAACAAGTTCACCGACATCGCGACGAAATGATCAGCCCTGCCGCGGCAGCCTGAGCATCGGCTCCGGCGCGGGCTGCGGCGCGGGCTTTTTGTACTGGTCCGGAAAAGTGTCCTCCAGATAGTGTTCCACCGCTTCCGGGCGCTTTTGCACGTAAGAGAAAACATGATTGCGCGGGAATTTGCCGTTTTTGATGTGTTCGCGCAAGTCGACGGACGTGAACTTGCCGTTGTAGCCGCCGTACTCGCGCATGACGCGCACCTGTTCGCTGATCAGGGCGTTCAGCGCCTGACGCTGCGACAGGTGCTGCCCGAGCTTGTCCTTCAGGCCGCCTTTTATATGGCGCACAATGTCGTAGCTGCCGTATTTGTTGCCTTTTATCACGATATGGAGCGGGTGTTCCGTCGTGACATAGTTGTAATAGTCGCCGAAATCGTCCCAGCCGGAATGCCTGATGCGCCCGTCGGGAACAGTAGTCGTTCTCAGGCCATTGACTGTATCCGCGCGGCGGTTGAAAATATTCTTCAGCATGTCTTTCTCCTTCAGTTGTCAGCGCAAGCCGAACCTTTGCGCGAGGCTCTTTTTCTCCTTCGGCGGACGGGGCGGCTCCGGCGGCGGCAGCGGAATGCCGGAAATGTCGCGCCAGTCGAGCTCCCTCACCCGTTTGGCCTGCGCCGCGGCCAGCATCTCCTCGACTTCAGCCAGCGGCTTGTTGACGGTGACCATGGAATGGGTCGATTGGCCGGCATAATGCAGGATCGTCGATCTGCCCTTGCGCCACTCCTCCACGCCGGTGACCGCGTCGAAATAAACGCCGCCATCCACATCGCGCGGTATCGCGCCCAGAGTATGGGTGATTTTCAGCTTGATATAGGTACGCATCGTTTTTTCTCCCTGTTTTTATAGAAAATTATCATATTTTTATGAAATAGCAATCCGGAAATATTGACCCGGCCTCTGTCCACAGATAATTTTACATAAATCTTTATGTAAAATAGACTGTTATTGCCCCCCGAAACCGGATATAGTGGCACGCTTAAAACAAGGATTTACCGTCATGACCGTCGCTGTCCGTTTCGCCCCCAGCCCCACCGGCATATTGCACGTCGGCAGCGCCCGCACGGCGCTGATCGTCTGGCTGTTCGCGCGCAAGCACAAGGGCACGTTCCTGCTGCGCATCGACGACACCGACCTCGCCCGCTCGACGGAGGAAAACGTCGAGGACATCAAGTCCGGCCTCACGTGGCTCGGGCTCGACTGGGACGCCTTCGCCCGCCAGCGCGACCGCAACGCGATTTACGACCGCAACATCCAGAAGCTCAA
This sequence comes from Alphaproteobacteria bacterium, assembly GCA_018971405.1. Classification (GTDB taxonomy): domain Bacteria; phylum Pseudomonadota; class Alphaproteobacteria; order Micavibrionales; family UBA2020; genus PALSA-926. The sequence goes on from JAGXAX010000022.1 coordinate 2,896, forward strand.
GGACATCGGCCGCCTCTACCCCTGCTACGAGACGGAGGAAGAACTGGCGCTGATGCGCAAGACCCTCCTGCAGCAAAAACGCCCGCCGATCTACGACCGCGCGGCGCTTCATCTCACCGACACGCAGAAGGCGGCATTCGAGGCGCAGGGCCGCAAGCCGCACTGGCGCTTCAAGCTCGAGCACAAGCCGATCGTCTGGGACGACCTCGTGCGCGGGCGCGTGGAATTCCACGGCGAAACAATGTCAGACCCCGTGCTGGTGCGCGAGGACGGCCGCCCGCTCTACCACATCTGCTCGGTGATCGACGACATCGACTTTAAAATCACCCACATCGTGCGCGGCGAAGACCATGTGAGCAATTCCGCTTCCCACATCCAGATGTTCGAAGCACTGGGCGCGAAGCCGCCGCAACTCGCGCACGTCACGCTGCTCGGCGACATGGCGGGCGGCAAGCTTTCCAAGCGCAAAGGCTCGCTGGGCATCAAATCGCTGGCAGAAGAAGTCGGCATCGAGAAGATGGCGCTCATCAGCCTCATCGCCCGCATCGGCACCTCCGATCCGATTGAACCTCTGATGACGATGGACGAAGTGATCGGAAGTTTCGATTTCTCCAAATATTCGCGCAACCTGCCGAAATTCGACGAGGAAGAGCTTTATCGCCTGAACGCGAAAATTTTGCACAGGACGGAATTCAAGGACGTGAAGGAGCGCCTTGAAAAAATGGGCCTCGTCGGCATCGACGAGGATTTCTGGAACATCGTCCGCCCGAATCTCGAACTGCTGCCGGACGTGAAAGACTGGTGGCACGTCGCCAAGGGCCCCGTCGAGCCCGTGATCGAAGACGCGGACTTCGCGAAAGCCGCCGCCGCGCTGCTGCCCGCCGACCCGTGGGACAACACCACGTGGGACAAATGGGTGAACGCCGTCAAAACCGAAACCGGCCGCAAGGGCAAGAACCTCTTCATGCCGCTGCGCCAGGCCATCACGGGGCAGGATCACGGGCCGGAACTGAAGGAACTGCTGCCGCTCATCGGCCGCCAGCGCGTGCTGGAACGGCTGAAAGCGGCTTAAAAAGCCGATGGCCGGAACGGACTCCACCGCAAAAAAGACCGGCGCCGCGGCGATCAACGCCCCCGCGGTCATCCTCGTCAAGCCGCAACTGGGCGAGAACATCGGCATGTGCGCCCGCGCGATGCTCAACTGCGCGGTGACGGACTTGCGCCTCGTCGCGCCGCGCGACGGCTGGCCGAACCCTGCCGCCGCGGCCGCAGCCTCGGGCGCAACGGAACTCCTCGACAACGCGAAAGTCTTTGACACGACGCAGGAGGCCGTCGCCGACCTCACGTACGTTCTGGCAACGACGGCGCGTGGACGCGGCATGGTCAAGGACATTCTCGACCCGCACGCGGCGGCGCGGGAAATTCACAAACACAACAGCGCGAACGCGGAACAAAAATGCGGCATCCTTTTCGGCTGCGAGCGCGCGGGGCTGGACAACGACGACATCGCGCTCGCCAACGCCATTTTGAGCATCCCGCTCAATCCCGGCTTCACCTCGCTCAACCTCGCGCAGGCGGTGCTGCTGGTGTGTTTTTCGTGGCTGTCGGCGGAAAACCCCTTCAAGCCCGCCGCCGCGCCCGAAGCGCCCGCCGCGGCGGAACAGCAAAACGACGCCCCCGCGTCACAAGCGGAAATCGAAACGCTCCTCAAACACTTGGAAAGCCAGCTGGAACTGAACAATTTCTTCCGCAGCGCGGAGCAGAAGCCCACTTTGCTGCGCAATATCCGCAATTTCTTCTTCCGCTCTGCGCCCACGCGTCAGGACGTGCGCACGCTGCACGGCATCTTCAAGTGCCTGACCGGCAACCGCGACTGGAAATGACCCTTACGGCGCGCCCGGCTTCGGGCCGCCTTTTTTGGCGCTGTCCCTGGCCTTTTCTTCCGGCGTTTTCAGCACATCGACCAGCTTCTTATATTCTTTTTTCTTCGTATCCGTCCTGCCGGCCGTTTCTTCCGCGGCGGCGGCGGCTTCCTGCGCCTTTTTCAGGGCGGCGGCTTCTTCCTCCTGCGCCACGACGTGCTTCGCCGCGGCATCGGCGAACACCCGCGCAAGGCTGATGTCCTTCATGATCTCGCCGTGCAGCGGCGATTTGGAGATTTCCGGCACATGCGCCGCCACGGTCTCCTCCATCAGGAGCCTGACGGCCACGCCCTTGCCGGCCAGATAGAGGATATGGCTTTTGGCGTCTTGCGCGAGCCTCTCGCTGACGGATTTCCGGCGCGCATGCTTTACGATGTCGCCCGCGATATCGCCGCCGAAGAAGATCGCAAGGCCTGCCCAGGCGATGGGCCCGTGAAGCGCCACCAGCGCGGCCAATCCCGCGCCCTCGATCGGCGACGACACGAAGGAGCCCGCGCGGGAGCCTTTTTTGGCCGCCTCTTTCGAGATGGCCCGCTGCTCGGCCCGTATCATGTCGTTGAGCGCGTCGCCGATCTGCCGCAAGGCAATGATTTTTTCCGCCGGATCGGTCACGGCCTCCGCGGCCTTGACAAGCGCCTCGACGCGCTGCTCGTCCACGGCCCAGTCGGCTTCGCGCTTTTTCTTTTCCGCGTCGCCTTTCTTTTTGAACGGGTTGAGGTTCACGATCTTTTCCTTTTTATTGCGCGGCAGGCTTCGGCCCCGACTTCGCCTGCGCCGCGGGAGCGGGAGCGGCGTCTTTCTCCGTCTTCGCCGCGGCTGCGGCGAACGCCGCCGCAAGGCCCGCGTCCTTCATGATCTCGCCGCGGAGCGGGGATTGCGCGATCTCCGTCGCATGCCGCGCCACGATGTCTTTCATCATGCCATCGACGGCGTTTGCCCTGCCGCGCAGATATTGGAGATGGCTTGCACAAACCTTCTCCAGGTTCTTTTGCTCACGCCGCGTCTGCACCTTCTCGACAAGAAATCCTAAGATAATCCCGCCATACGCAAGCCCCGCGCCCGCAAAGGCCAGCGGGCCCGAAGCCACCATCAGCGCCACGGCGCCGACCGCGATCGTGGACAGCGCGACGGCGAAGGCGGCTTCATCCCCGCGTCTTCCCGCCTCGTCCATGACGGCCTTCCGGCTACTGCCGATCATGCCGCCGAACGCATCGCGCGCCCGCCGCAGGGCGATGATCTTTTCCGCCGGATCGGCCACGGTCTCTGCGGCCCTGACAAGTTCATCGGCGCGCTGCCTGTCGGCGGCAAAGTCAAAGGCCGTTTCCTGTTTTTGCTCTTTCTTGAACGGATTGAGATTCATGGCTGTATCCTTTCATCAGCTGGTTATCCGGAAAATTTAAATTTTTCCTAATCTACAACTCTGCCCGCGGAAGTCAAACAAAAAACCGCCCCTTTCGGGGCGGCTTCCTGTTTATATCGGTATGCGGCCTGAAATCAGCGCGAATAGAATTCGATGATCAGGTTCGGCTCCATTTGCGCCGGATAGGGCACTTCCTCGAACTTGGGCGCGCGGATGAACTTGCCCGTGCCCTTGTCGTGGTCGGCTTCGAGATAGCCCGGAACGTCGCGGCCGGCTTCCGTCGAACCCTGAATGTAGATCGGGATCTGGCGGGCCTTTTCGGTGACTTCGATCACGTCGCCGTCACGCACGGAATAGGAGGAGATCGTCACGCGCTTGCCGTTCACTTTAACGTGGCCGTGGCTGACGAACTGGCGCGCCGCGAAAACGGTCGGCACGAACTTCAAACGGTAGATGACGGCGTCGAGGCGGCGTTCAAGCAGCTCGATCAGGTTGAGGCCGGAGTCGCCGCGGCGGCGAATGGCTTCCTGATAATAACGGTAAAAGCGGCGCTCGCCGATGTTGGCGTAGTAGCCGCGCAGCTTCTGCTTGGCATGGAGCTGGACGCCGTAATCGGTCGGCTTCTTGCGGTTCTGGCCGTGCTGGCCGGGGCCGTATTCGCGCTTGTTGAAGGGGGATTTGGCGCGGCCCCAGAGGTTCACGCCAAGGCGGCGGTCAATCTTGTGCTTTGCTTGCGTTCTTTTAGCCATTGATATTACTCACTTTTATATGCACGTCCCGCGGACGTGCGGATTGTCCCGCTAGTTCAAACTCCTCATGAGCCTGAAGGGGAACAGGCATGGTTAGCCTGCCCCGCTTTCACGGGAATGTGCGGAATATAAGGATTCCAGCGTATTTGTCAAGCGTCGAGATTATGGCTTATTGGCGTTTTTCCGCCACCGGACCCCTGCGCCGCGGCGCGCCGCCGAAGAAAAACAGGCCCAGGAAATAGAACACCGGCACAAGGATCATCCCCATATATGTATGCAGCATGACATTGTCGCCCTGCGCGAGAACGGCGGCAGGGTTGGAGAGCGTCTTGCCGCTGGCCAGAACAATTCCGTAGGCGAGCATTGCCGGCGGCAAGCCCTGCCGTCCCGCCTTGAGCATGGCCGCGTCTTTTTGGCTGAGGTAGACGTCCGCCGCCTGACCGGCCAGCGCGGCCGTATCGACGGCCTCCGCCGCAGCGGGCGCATTGGCGACGACGAATTTAGTGAAATACTGGCGCGGCGCCAGCACCTGCGCTCCCGAAACGCCCGCCGGCTGCAGGGATATGGATTTTATGGTGACCCTGACGATGCCAAGATCGTCGAGGCTATGCGGCCGCATCTTTTGCGAAGCCACGCTGGTGGATACCAGAGACAGCCCCGACATCAGCACGAAGGCCATCGCAATCCCGATAATCCACTTAAGAACTTTCATTAAAAATCTCCAATAAATATTGGTTTAATAACTAAGTTTTGCAAGTTCAACTTGCGCACGCAGATCGATGTCGTCAAGAATTTCGGCCAGTTTCGGGTCAATCACCTGATCGCGGTGGCTGGCGACCGTCTGCGCCAGTTGCTCCAGTTCGCTTTTCTGTAATTCTCCGGTCAGCAGGCCGATCTTAATTTTATCAAGGTGATCGAGCAGGTCGTTGGCGCGCTTGCGGGCCTTTTTCGCCGCCTCCTCGGAGGTGCCGCTTTCGGCGGCCTGAAGGGTCAGAAGCATATCGAGCGCGCCGATCGAGGCCGGACGCCCCGTTGCCGCCTGCGGGGGGGCTTCGGCGGTCTCGCCCATCATGGTGTCGAAAGTGCCGTCGCCGGTCTTTTTGGCGTCGGCTTTGGAAGCGCCTTTCGTGGTCGATGTTTTATTCGGGCCCTCGATCTTCATGATTCAATATTAAACACCATAAACCTCCAAACCAAGCGGCAATATTTGCCGCCCTGCGCCGCTGCCACCTGCCCCGTCTGCCAGGGAAATAATAAATTGTTGATAAATAAAGATATTTATCTGGCACGGCTCTCGCATCTCCTGACTTGGGAAAATACGACAGCCGTTAAAAAACGCGGCGGGATTGGATGGGTGTTAAAATGAAGACATATATATACAAAACTCTTTCAAGATTGTTCCTGACTGTGACGCTGGCCGTGCTGACGGCCGGCGTCACCCTCCAGGCTGCGCCGGCCCATGCCGACGTCAAGGCGCGGATCAAGGACATCGTCCAGTTCGAAGGCGTGCGCGACAACCTCCTGATCGGCTATGGCCTCGCGGTCGGCCTCAATGGCACCGGCGACACGCTGAACAACGCGCCCTTCACGCAACAAAGTTTGATCGGCATGCTGGAACGCCTCGGCGTCAACATCCGCGACCTTTCCATGACCACCAAGAACGTCGCGGCGGTGATGGTGACGGCGACGCTGCCGCCCTTCACCAATGAAGGCGCGCGCATCGACGTGACGGTCTCGACGCTCGGCGACGCCAAGAGCCTCGAAGGCGGCACGCTGCTCGTGACGCCGCTGCTCGGCGCGGACGGAAAAGTCTACGCCGTGGCGCAAGGCTCCGTTTCCGTCGGCGGCTTTACGGCGAGCGGCTCTTCCGGCTCCTCGGTCACGCAGAACATCCCGACGACGGGGCGCATCTCCGGCGGCGCGATCGTCGAGCGCGAAGTGCCCTTCCGCCTCAACAGCATGAAGACGACGCGCCTCTCTTTGCGCAACCCCGACTTCACGACGGCGCACCGCATCGCCGACACGATCAACGCCTTCGAAAAGGCCGACATCGCCCACGCGCAAAACCCCGCCTCGGTCGAGCTGAGCCTGCCGCCGGGCTACAAGGGCGGCATGGTCAGCCTGCTGACCGACATCGAGCCGCTTGAAGTGCAGCCCGACCAGATCGCCCGCGTCGTCATCGACGAGCGCTCCGGCGTGATCGTGATGGGCGCCCACGTCCACATCTCCACCGTCGCGCTGGCGCAGGGCAACCTGACCATCCGCATCAGCGAAACGCCGCAGGTCTCGCAGCCCACCCCGTTCTCGCAGGGCGGCACGACGACGACCGTTCCGCGCACCAGCATCTCGGTCGACAGCGGCAGCGACAAGAAGGTCGCCTTGCTCAAGGGCGGCGTGAGCCTGCAGGACCTCGTCACCAGCCTGAACGCCCTCGGCGTCGGCCCGCGCGACATCATCACCATCCTGCAATCGATCAAGGCGGCGGGCGCGCTCCAGGCCCAGCTGAAGGTGATGTGATCATGTACAGCGCCTACGTCAGCACCGCCCCGCAGGTTCCAACCCTCTCTCCGCAGCAGCTCGCGAAGGACGACAAGGCCTCCCGCCAGTTCGAAGGCGTATTCCTCGGCGAAATGATGTCGCAGATGTTCAACGGCGTCGGCACCGACCCTTTGTTCGGCGGCGGTCAGGGCGAAAAGATGTTCAACGACCTGCTCGTGCGCCAGTACGGGCAGAAAATGGCCAACACCGGCCAGGGCGTCGGGGTCGCCTCCGCGCTCAAAAAGATGATGATCCAGATGCAGGAAAACATTCCCGCGCAACATTCTTAAGAAAGGACGAAAACCATGCAACGCGAACAAACCAGAACCGCCCCCCAAAAAGAAGCCCCCCGCCTTTCGGTGAAAGCGCAGGTGCAGGAGATCATCGCCGTGATGCTGGCCTTCTCCAACCTGCTGATCCGCGAGACGGCAGCGCTCAAAAAAGCCGATTTCAAGGCCGTCGACGCGCTGCAAGCCGACAAGAAGCTCTTTGCGAAGCAATACGAGGCGAAGATATCCCGCCTCGCCGACTACCGCGCCGAGCTGCCGAACCTCGATCCGGCGTTGTCCACCAAGATGCGGCAGGAGCGCCTGCGCTTCAACGGCCTGCTCGACGAGAACATGCGCGCGCTCGATCTCGCGCAAAACAGCACCAAGCGCCTGATCAACCGGATTCTGGAAGCCGCCTGCCAGTCCGTCACCGAACAGAAGCAGACCAATTACAGCAACACCGGCCGGGCGATGGCCTACAAATCCGCGACGCTCTCCACCAGCGTCGACCGGACTTTGTAAAAGCCCGCCTTCTGGCACGATCCCTGCAAGGATAGCCGCAGGATAATTTCAAGAGGTTCATTGTGACCACGCCGAGCAACATGACAACCGTACAGGGAGCCGCCGCCGCAAACCAGCCGAAAGGCAAGGCGGGCGGCGCTTCTTCCGCGGGATTGCTCGGCTTTTTCGACGCGATCCTCCAGCAGATCAACGCGACGCTGCAAACGAACGGGCAGCTTACGGCGGCACAAAATGCCTCCGCGACGGCGCCGGATCTCAAGGGCTTCACGGAAAAAATTGCCGCCCTGCTCAAGAAGGACGGCGTCACTTCGGCGGACATCGCGAAAATGTCGCCGCAGGATCTCGCGACGAAAGTCAGCCAGCTTCTGCAAAGCCAGAACGTCGCCCTGCCAGCCACGCTGCAAAACATTCCGACACAAGACCTTTCGACGCAGCTCGCCACGCTTCTGCAAAACAGCAATGGCGCAACGCTCGCCGCCGCCGTCAAGCCCGCGCTGACCAGCGACCTGACCGCGCAATCGTCGGCGAATGTGCAGTCCGCGCCGCAAACGCCGCCGACCAAAAACGACATCGCGCAAAAAATATCCGGTTTTCTCGAAAAACACCAGAAAACGGCCGATGCCGCGCCCGTCACGCCCGCGCAGCTGGCCACGCTGAAGGGCGAGATCGCGCAACTGCAATCCGCGCCCGGCACGGTCGATCCCGCCACGATGACGCGGCTGACGAGCGACCTCGGCCGGTTCCTGACCAGCCACGGCGTCGCTTCTTCCGACGTCAGCGGGTTCGTCGCCGGCCTCGAACAGACGCTGCAAAAAAAGACAACCGCCGCCGCAGGCCAGCCGCCAGCCGCGCCCGTCCAGACGCCCGCGCCGCAACAGCCGCAAACCGATACGACGGCCGCCGCCAACGGCCAGCCGGCGCAAAAAGATCCGTTCGCGCAAGCCGCCGCCAATATGGATCCAAGGCAATCGCAGCAACAACCGCGGAACGCGCCGGACGCAACCAGCCAGAATGCCAACACGGAGAACGCGGCCAAACCAGCCCCATATAAAGGCATCGGCACGGCCGCCGCGACAGCCGCGAAAACCGCCGCCGCAAAAACGGACATGCAAACCGCGCAGACCGCGCCGCAAACCGCCGCGGCGCAAACGCAAGTTCCCGCGCAAAACATCACGGCAAGGATTTCCGGCCTGCACGGCGCGACGGCGGCGGCGTTGAGCGCCCTCACCGCCGCGGAGTCCGGCGAT
>JAGXAX010000314.1 GCA_018971405.1 Alphaproteobacteria bacterium
GAAAAGGAAAACAAAGATGGGGTTTAACTGCGGCATCGTCGGTCTGCCTAATGTCGGCAAATCCACGCTTTTCAACGCGCTCACGGCGACGGCCGCCGCGCAAGCGGCAAACTATCCGTTCTGCACTATCGAGCCGAACGTCGGCCGCGTCGCGGTGCCGGATCAAAGGCTTTATGATATCGCCAAAATCGGCAAGTCGGCGAGCATCGTGCCGACGCAGCTTGAATTCGTCGATATCGCGGGGCTGGTGCGTGGCGCCTCCAAGGGCGAGGGGCTCGGCAACCAGTTTCTCGCCAATATCCGCGAGACCGACGCGATCATCCATGTGCTGCGCTGCTTCGAGGACGATAACATCACGCACGTCGAGGGCGGCATCGACCCCGTGCGCGACAAAGAAGTCATCGAGACGGAACTGATGATCGCCGACATGGAGAGTCTCGAAAAACGTATCGAGCCGGTGAAGAAAAAGGCCAAGGGTGGCGACAAGGACGCGACCGTTCAGGCGCACGTGATGGAGCAATGCCTTGCCGTCCTGCGCGACGGAAAGCCCGCGCGCACGGTTCAGTTGGGCACGGACGACGAACTGAAGTTTTTCAGGCAGTTGCAGTTGTTGACCTCCAAGCCCGTCCTCTACGTCTGCAACGTCAACGAGGCGGACGCGAAGGGTGGCAACGTGCTGACGCGGCGTGTCGCGGAGATGGCCAAAGCCGAGGGCGCGGAAGCCGTCGTTATCTGCGCCGCGATCGAGGCGGACATCGCCCAGCTCGGCAGCGAGGAAGAGAAGAAAGAATTCCTCTCCTCCATCGGCCTCGACGAGCCGGGATTGAACCGCGTCATACGCGCCGGATACAAGCTGCTCGACCTCATCACCTTTTTCACCGTCGGGCCGAAGGAAGCGCGTGCCTGGACGGTCAGGCGCGGCTCCAAGGCGCCGCAGGCGGCAGGCGTGATCCATACCGATTTCGAGCGCGGTTTCATCCGCGCCGAAACGATCGACATGAACGACTACCTGACGCTCGGCGGCGAGCAGGCCGCGAAAGAAGCGGGCAGGATGCGTCAGGAAGGCAAGGAATATATCGTCAAGGACGGCGACCTGATGCTGTTCCGGTTCAACGTCTAAACAGAGCTTATAGGGGGTAAAATGAAAACGCATATCGTCAAGGCCGAAAAGAAAAGCGGCAGCTTGAAAAAGCAAGACCAACTGGCGTGGAAGATTGCCGTTCTGGCCGCGAAAACGAAAGACTCCGACTTGCCGCGCGAGACGGTCGAGATGATCAAGAACCGCATTATAGACAACGCGGCGATCGCGCTGGCGGCGGCCAACGAATATCCGGTGGCCGTGGCGCGGGCGAAGGCGCTGGCGACATGCGGCACCGGCGGGGCGACGGTTTACGGACTGCCGCAAAACGAAACCTGCGCCCCGCGCGAGGCGGCCTTCGCAAACGCCGTTGCGGTGCGCTTCCGCGATCAGGACGATACATACCTTGCCGCGGAATATTCGCATCCGGACGACAACATCTCACCGCTGCTGGCCGTGGCGCAGCATCTCGGTATTGCGGGGCGGGATTTGATCCGTGGCATCGCCGTCGCCTATGAAGTGCAGGTCGCGCTCGTCGGCACGGGCGGCGGCACGGGCATCTGCCTGCACAAACATAAAGTCGATCACATGACGCATATCGCGGCGGCGAGCGCGGCGGGGATGGGCGCGATGCTGAAATTGCCCGTTGATCAGATTTATCACGCGGTCAATTTTGCCGTGCACAATGCAATCTCGTCGCGCCAGTCACGCAAGGGCGATATCGGCGCGCAGAAGGAATTCGTGCCGGGCTTTTCGGCGGAAATCTCCATCGACGCCGTCAACTTCGCCATGCACGGCCTCAAGGGGCCGAACCCCGTCTATGAAGGCGAGGACAGCATCATCCGCCGTTTCCTCGACGGCAAGAACGATCCGAACGCGGCTTACAAAGTCGCGCTGGCCGAGCCGGGCAAGGACAAGCTGCGCAACATCATGCTGACCTACCCGAAGGAGCATGCCTTTGAATATCAGGGGCAGGCGATCATCGACATGGCGCTGGAAATGGTCGAAAAAATGCCGCAGAAAGGCGGCAGGGTTGACTGGAGCAAGATCAAGGGCATCCGGCTCGTCACCAGCCATCATACCGATCACGTCATCGGCACGGGCGCGAACGACCCGCAGAAGATCGATCCCGACAGCCCTCGCGGCACGCTTGAT
>JAGXAX010000315.1 GCA_018971405.1 Alphaproteobacteria bacterium
CGGCTACAGGATGCTGGCGGAAAGGCTTTTCAACGACGGCGAGACTTTCACCGGCGGGTGGAACTTCGGCCCGTACCCCGAGGATATCCGCAGCGTCGGCGACGTGCTGACGAAATTGAGGGAAACCCTGCCGTTCGAGCTGAAGCTCGATGCCGCGCCGCAGCCGCCGGAAGCCAAAACTCTCGGGCTCGACATCCATAAAGCCGAAGAAAAGCTCGGCTGGCGCCCGCGCCTCCGGCTCGACGACGCCATCCGCTGGACGGGCGCATGGTACAATACTTGCACAAAATCGAATTCCGTGGAAGAAATGACCCTGCGGCAGATCGAAGACTACGCGGAGCTGGCATGAAGTTCGTTCCCACGCCCATCGCCGGAGCCTTCGTCGTCGAAACGGACATCCACTCCGACGAGCGCGGCAGCTTCATGCGGCTTTACTGCGCCGGAGAGCAAAAGGCGCAAACCGGATTTGACAAGCCGGTCGCTCAGGCCAACCGCTCGGTGACCACGCAAAAGGGAAGCGTGCGCGGCCTGCACTACCAGCGCGCGCCCGCGCTTGAATCCAAGATGGTGCGCTGCACGCGCGGGAGGGTGTTCGACGTCGCGGTGGATCTGCGCGCCGGCTCGAAGACTTTTTTGAAACATTTTTCCGTCGAACTCGACGCCGCGAAGGGCAACGCGCTCCTCATCCCCGAGGGCTGCGCCCACGGCTTCCAGACGCTGGAGGACGACTGCGAGATGATTTACCTCCACACCGCGCCCTACGCGAAAGAGCATGAAGGCGGTCTGGCGCACGACGATCCCGCGCTCGGCATCGTCTGGCCGCTGCCCGTGACGATGATTTCGGCGCGCGACCGCGCGTTCCCGCCGCTCGACGGCTCTTTCAAGGGTTTCCCCGCATGACGGGCAAAGAACGGGAGTTTTCCGATGCTGTCTAAAATCCACTACGCCAAGCCCTCGATCACCGAACGTGAGGTCGCTTACGCCGCCGACGCGGCACGCAACGGCTGGGCGGAGCACTGCTTCGACTACATCCATAAGTTCCGCGACCTGCTGAAAGACTACCTCGGCGTCCCGCACGTCATCCCGACCTCCAGCTGCACCGGCGCGCTGCACCTCGGCCTCGCCGCGCTGGGGATCGGCCCCGGCGACGAAGTCATCTTGCCCGACATCACGTGGATCGCCTCCGCCGCGCCGGTCACCTATCTCGGCGCGACGCCGGTCTTCGTCGATGTGCTGGAGGACAGCTGGTGCATCGACCCCGCCGCCATCGAGGCGGCGATCACGTCCCAAACCAAAGCCATCATCATCGTCCACATCTACGGCAACCTCTGCGACATGGACGCGATCATGGCGATCGGAAAAAAACACGGCCTGCCGGTGATCGAGGACGCGGCGGAAGCTCTTGGCTCGGTCTACAAAGGCAAAAAGGCCGGCGCGATCGGCGACATGGCGACATTTTCCTTCCACGGCACGAAGACCGTCACCACCGGCGAAGGCGGCGCGCTGGTCGTGCGGTCCGACGCGCTTTTCGACAAAATTTCCATCCTCGAAAGCCACGGCCGCGACCCAAGGGTGCCAAAGCAGTTCTGGTGCGAGCAGATCGGCTACAAATATAAAATGCCGAACATCGCCGCCGCCATCGGCGCGGCGCAGATGGAGCGCATCGACGAACTGGTGGCGCGCAAGCGTGAAATTTTTAAAGAATATGTGGCGCAGCTCGGCGGCATCGCCGACCTGCGTTTCAACCCCGAGCCGGAGGGCGCGTATAATTCCTACTGGATGAGCACCGTCGTGTTCGGTAAAACGATCCCCTTCGTGCGCGAGGACCTTATCTCGGATTTCAAAAAGGGCAACATCGACGCACGCGTGTTCTTTTATCCCTTAAGCATGATGCCGCCGTTCGAAAAATGCCCGCAGAACAAGATCAGCTACGGCCTTTACGACCGCGGCATGAACCTGCCGAGCTATCACGACCTGACAAAGGACGACATTTCCCGCGTCTGCGGCGTCATCAAAAATTATCTCGCAAAAAGCAGGAATCCGTCATGACCTTGCGCATCGGCTGCACGAAATAATCTCCCGCCCTCTTCAAAAAGGCGCTGGATCTCGGCATGGCGCTGAAATCCCCCCCAATGCGGAATGCCCCGGCCTCGCCAACATCCGCGCCGCGCAGATCAACGGCTGTGCCTTTTGCCTCAACATGCGCATCAAGGGGGCGAAGATCGGGGCGG
>JAGXAX010000023.1 GCA_018971405.1 Alphaproteobacteria bacterium
GAACAGCAAAATTTTGCCCGAGCCGAGCAGCATCGCCCGCCGTGAAAACTCTTTCTGGCGCTCCGTATCGCGGTTCATGGAATGATCTTAAGCCAAAACCGCGCGTCTTGGCAGCCCAAAAGACGCAGGCCTGCGGGCAAAATCCTGTTTCCGAAGCATGCAAGTATTTTGAGGCGAAAACTGTGTCTTTCGAGAACCGGAGCGCAGCGTGCCTGAAGGCACGTGAGCACCGGAAGCGCAGAAAGGCGCGGTTTGCAGCCCAAAAGACGCCGCATGATTCAGGGCGGCTCCGGCCGGTCGGACAGCGCGCGATAGACCGCCGCCAGCGGCAAGACGGACAGCGGGAACAGCAGGGCCGAAAGCGCGGCGGCGATCAGGACGGGCAGCAGCGGCATGCGCGCGAGGGCGAGCAGCGAAAAAAGCAGCCACTGCACCGCGCCCGCCGCCAGTGCCTCCACGGCGAAACCCGCCCAGATCACCAGGAACGGCTGGCCGAGGAGAAATTTGCGGTTGCGCGCCGTCACGGCCTGCGCCGCCACCAGCAAAAGCGCGGTCATGCCGGGCGGATAGCCTGACAAAAGATCGAGCACGAGGCCGAACGCGAAGACGCCGGGCGGCGGCGCGGTCGAAAGGATGCTCCAGTAATAGACCGCCATAAGCGCGAAAAAAGGCCGCACGCCGGCGAAGCCGGAAATGTCGAGCGGCACCGCGCTGAGCAGCAGCAGCGCCGCGAGCGCAGCCAGCGCCAGCCCCCAGCGCCCGACTGTTCCCAGAAATTGCGTCCATCCTTCTTCGGAAGTCATCATCCGGAGTCCCTGCTCAGGCGGCTGCGGTCACTGGCCGTCCTGCGGGGCGATGTCGCCGGTCGCCAGCGCCGGATTGAGCGCGGCATTGACGACCTGGACATAGACCAGCCGGTCAAGGTCGGCGAGCGGCTTGACCCAGACGCCTTGCGCGCTCACGGAAACGATCGTGCCGACCGGCAGCCCCGCGGGCAGCTGCCCGCCGTCGCCGGAAGTCGCGACCTGCGTGCCGACGGTCATGCCGCTGTCGGGCGGCAGGCGCTCGAGCTTCATCAGGTCGCCGTTTTTACCCGCAAGAATGGCCTTGATGCGCGTGCCCTGCACGATCACCGGAATGTCGGAGTTCAGGTCGGTGATCAAAAGCACGCGCGACGCGTCCGCCCCGACCTCGACCACGCGCCCGACCAGCCCCTGTCCGGAGAGGACCGCGCTGTCCCTTTGCACATGGTCGCGCGCGCCGACCGGCAGCAGCACGCTTTTCACGAAGGTGCCGCCCGCGTCCGACACCACCCGCGCCGTGACGAACGACATCGCCGGATCGGCCTTGACGTTGAGGAGCTGGCGGAAGCTTTCATTCTCGGCCTTCATTTCCAGCGCCGCCTCGTACCACTTTTGCAGGCGGGCGTTCTCGGCCCTGAGGCGGGCGTTCTCGGCCTTGAGGTCCTGCAGCGACGCCACGCCGGAAATGTTGTCCACCAATCCCTCGACCGGCGCGGAGACGGCCGCCAGCACCGGCGCCGTCACGTCCATCACCGCGGTGCGCAGCCGCTCGACCGGCAGCGTGCCGGCGCGGTGCAGGACCATCAGCGTCAGGGAGAGCAAAATCAGCACCGCGGGGGTCGCACGCACCGTGACCGTCTTCAGCGGGACGGACTTGATGGCGGGCTTTTGCGGACGCTGTAACGACACAGGGATTCCCCAGAAATCTTCCTTACCTGCCATTATAGCAGGAAATTCTTAACGAAAACAAGCGGAAATCTAGACAAGCCCATGAAAAGACTTGTTAATATTTCGAAATCAACACCCGTTGCAGCGCCTTCATGTTCTCCAGCGCCTGACCCGAACCCATGACGACGCAGGAGAGCGGATCGTCCGCGACCGTGACGGCAAGGCCTGTGGCGTAGCGCAGCACGTAGTCGAGGTTGGAGAGCAGCGAGCCGCCGCCCGACATGACGATGCCGCGATCGACGATGTCCGCCGCCAGTTCCGGCGCGGTGTGCTCGAGCGCGCCCTTGACGGCGTCGATGATCGCGCCGACCGGCTCGGCCAGCGCTTCGGCGATCTGCCGCTCGCTGATGACCAGCTCTTTCGGCACGCCGTTCATCAGGTCGCGGCCCTTGATCTCCATCATCCGGCCTTCGCCCTCTTCGGGCGGACAGGCGGAGCCGATTTCTTTCTTGATGCGCTCGGCGGTGGTCTCGCCAATCAGCAGGTTGTGCGTGCGGCGGATATAGTTGACGATCGCGTCGTCCATCTTGTCGCCGCCGACGCGCACCGAGCGCGCGTAGACGATGCCGCCCAGCGAAATCACCGCGACTTCCGTCGTGCCGCCGCCGATATCGACGATCATCGAGCCCATCGCCTCCGTCACCGGCAGCCCCGCCCCGATCGCCGCGGCCATCGGCTCTTCAATGAGATCGACGCGGCGCGCGCCCGCGCTCTCCGCCGCTTCCTGAATGGCGCGGCGTTCGACGGCGGTCGAACCGGTCGGCACGCAGATCACCATCTGCGGCGAGGCGAAGGAGCGGCGGTTGTGCACCTTGCGGATAAAGTGCTTGATCATCTCTTCCGCGACCTCGAAATCGGCGATGACGCCGTCGCGCAGGGGGCGGATCGCCTGAATGTCGCCCGGCGTGCGGCCAAGCATCTGCTTCGCTTCCTCGCCGACGCGCAAGACCTGCTTCCTGCCGCTGATCGTGGTGATGGCGACGACCGAGGGCTCGTTCAAAACGACGCCCTGACCGCGCACATAGACCAGTGTATTGGCCGTGCCAAGGTCGATCGCCATATCGGCTGACATGAGTCCCAGTAACTTCGCGAACATGCTTTAAATACCTCTTCCCGCGCAACATGCCTTGCATGTTTCAACCATGTTATACACGGGAATCGACCCGGAAGCCTACTGTTTCGCTTTCATGCGCGGCTTTTCTTTATTGATCACATAAAGACGGATCTTGCCCTTGCCATCGCGGCGGCGGACGACTTTGTTCTTTTTGTCGCGGCTTTTCAGCGACTTGATGGATGATGTTTTTTTCATGGTCTTTCTTCCGATTTGTACTTCTGCAAAATTCGCAGCACGCGCCGCGGACGGCGCCTGCTCATAATTTTTATCAACAGGGGTGCAACCTACTGATTGTTTTCGTTTCCGTCAATAAACTTCTGGACGTTCGGTTGTTAATTTTTCGTAATCTTTTAAAACGGCGGGAATTTTACCGCACGCCAGGACTGTGGTACTGTGACAGCGGTCGTTTTGCTCAGGCTCCCTCAAAATTGTGAGATAGATTATGAAAAAATATACGCTCCTCCTGCTCGCCCTCGTCTGCGGCCTCCTCGCGCTCGCCGCCGCGCCGCGCTTTGCCCGCGCCGGGTTGTTCTCGTCGTACTTCTCCGACGACAAAACGGCGCCGAAGGCGGATGCCGCGAAATCCGCCGCGACGAAGCAACGGCCCGCCGCCATGAAAAAGCAAGAGGCGGAAGAGAATAAAGATATGGAGAAACGGCAGGCCGAGATGAAAAAGCAGATGGCCGAGCGGCAGAAAATGCAGCAGGCCGAAATGCAAAAGCAGATGGCCGAGCGGCAGAAAATGCAGCAGCGCCAGATGGAGCTGCAACGTGAGGTCGAGGAGAAGACCGCCGCCTACCGCCAGAAGCTGGCGGACTGGGCGCAAAAGGAGCTGCAGAAGGAACAGGCCGAGGGCAAGTTCAAATAGCGGCCTAATTCTTGACCACGAAGGTGGTGCGCTTGGAGAGCTGTTTCAGACTCGGCGCGCCCACATAGGTACAGGCCGAGCGAATGCCGCCGAGGATGTCCTGCACCGTATGCGCGACGTCGCCGCGGTAGGGGATGCGCACGACGCGGCCTTCGGAGGCGCGGTGCTTGGCGACGCCGCCGGAATATTTGTTCATCGCCGTCTCCGACGACATCCCGTAGTACTCGACGATATTGTCGGTCTTGTCGAGGTTTTTCAGCTGTTCATCGCTTAAACTTTCCGTGTGTCCCGCGAGCATGCCGCCGAGCATGACGAAGTCCGCGCCCGCGCCGAAGGCTTTCGCCACGTCACCCGGCATCTTGCAGCCGCCGTCGGCGCAGATCATGCCGGAGAGGCCGTGCGCGGCATCCGCGCACTCGATGATAGCGGAGATCTGCGGATAGCCGACGCCGGTCATCGCCCGCGTCATGCAGGCGGAACCGGGGCCGATGCCGACCTTGACGATGTCCGCGCCGGCGAGGATCAGCGCTTCCGTCATGTCGGCGGTCGTGACGTTGCCCGCCATGATGACCTTGTCCGGATGGTGCGCGCGCACTTCCCCGATGAATTCGACGAAAGCCTCGGTATAGCCGTTGGCGACGTCGAGGCAGATCTTGTCGGCCCTGTTCCTTTCCAGCGCGGCCATCACCGCGTCGATCTTCTTCAGGTCCTCGATGCCGAAGGTGATGAAGGAAAAATCGCCCCTCACGCCCGCCTGCAGCTCCTCCGTCGTGTAATGCTTGTCGAGCGCGGTGAACATGCGGTGTCCGGCCAGCGCCGCCGCCATTCCGAGCGTGCCGACCGTGTCCATGTTCGCGGCGATGACGGGCACGCCGGAAATCTCGACGCCCGCGTGCGGCATTTTGAAGGTGCGGTTGAGATCGACCTCGGCGCGGGATTTCAGCCGCGAGCGCTTGGGGCGGATCAGGACGTCGTCGAAATCTAGCTTGCGGTCGGCTTCAATACGCATGGTTTCTCTCCACTGGAACACACAACAAAAGACGCGCCGCGTCGCCGCCTTGCGTCCGTGAAACCTGTATTTTCGGGGGTTTCAGCCATGTATAAAGGGATTTACGGCCAAATGCAAGCGTCACTTTCCGATGCAGAAGTCCTTGAAAATGCGGTCGAGAAGCGCCTCGACATGCACCCTGCCGGTGATCTGCCCCAGCGCGCGCAAGGAAAGGCGCAGGTCTTCGGCCGCCAGTTCCGGCAGGCCGGCGGCAAGCGACCGCTCCAGCGCCGCGGCCGTTTCCTGCAGCGCGGCGCGGTGGCGCTCCCTTGTCAGCGACGGCCCCGCCTTTTTGCCGAACAGTCCGGAAACTTTTTCCGTCAGCGCCTTCAAAAGCGCGTCCATGCCCGTTCCGCTGACGGATGAAACAGGCAATGCCTTTTCAGGCGCGGCGAAATTTTTCAAGTCCGCTTTCGTCGCAACGACGATCGCGCCGTCGTCCACCAGCTTCCGCGTTTCCGCATCTGGCGCGCCCGTGCCGTCGAACAGCACGAGTTTGATGTCCGCCGCGCCGGCGATCTTCTTCGCCCGCCGGATGCCTTCCGCCTCGACCTTGCCCGCCGCGTCGCGCAAGCCCGCCGTGTCGGCCAGAATGACCGGATAGCCGCCCAGATCGAGATGCACCTCGACGATATCGCGCGTCGTGCCCGCCTCCTCCGAAACAATCGCCGCGTCGCGCCGCGCCAGCGCGTTCAGCAGGCTCGATTTCCCCGCATTGGGCGCGCCGACGATCGCGATCAGCACGCCGTTCCGCAAACGCTCGCCGCGGTGCCCGTCGTCGAGATGGGCGCGGATTTCCGATAGAAGTTTTCCGATCTCCGGCGTCAGCCCCGCCGCCACGCCCGCCGGCATGTCCTCGTCGGGAAATTCGATTTCCGCCTCCTGATGGGCGAGGATTTTTTGCAAACGTTCCGCCCAGCCTTCGTAAAGCCTGGCGAGATGCCCCGCCAGTTGTTCGAGCGCCTGCGTGCGCTGCGCCTCGGTTTCGGCGGCGACCAGATCCGCCACCGCTTCCGCCGCCGTCAGGTCCATCTTGCCGTTTTCGAACGCGCGGCGCGTGAATTCCCCCGGCTGCGCGAGCCTGCACTCCGGCTGGCGCGATAAAACGTCGAGAAACCCTTTCACCGTCGCCGCGCCGCCGTGGAGGTGATATTCCATCACGTCCTCGCCGGTGAAGCTCGCGGGCGCGGGGAAATAAAGCGCCATGCCCTTGTCGAGCAGCGCGCGCGTGCCGGGGTCGCGAAAACTGCCGAACGTCGCCTTGCGCGGCAACGGCACGGGGCGGTGCGTGAGATTTTTATAGGTGAGCAATGCGGCGGCGCCGGAAACGCGGATGATCGCCACGCCCGCGGGCGCGAGGCCGGACGCGACGGCGTAGATCGTCTCCATCACGTTTCCCGCGCCTGCTTTTGTTCGGGGCGCAATTCCGTCTGTTCATCCGCCAGCAGCAGCCGCTCGACCGGCTTGCCGTTCAGCAGATGGCTCTGGATGATTTCTTCCGCGTCCTCGATCGTGTAGGGCGAATACCACGCGCCTTCCGGATAGATCACCATCGTCGGCCCGAGTTCGCACCTGTGCAGGCAGCCGGAATTGTTGATGCGGATGTCGTGCTCCAGCCCCAGCTCCTTGATGCGCGATTTCATGTAGTTGCGCAGCTTGTCCGCGCCCTTTTCCTTGCAGCAGCCGCGCGGATGCCCCGCCGGGCGCTCGTTCGAGCAGCAAAAGACGTGCGCTTTGTAATAGGCCATGGCGTGATTTCCCTGTTTCCTGTAAACTATCCGCAATATGAACCTTCTGCAAGACGAAACCAGCCCCTATCTTCTGCAACACAAGGACAACCCCGTCCGCTGGAGGCCGTGGGGGGCCGCGGCGTTTGACGCGGCGAAGGCAAAAAACCTCCCTATCCTCCTTTCCATCGGCTATGCCGCCTGCCACTGGTGCCACGTCATGGCGCACGAAAGTTTCGAGGATGAAGCCACCGCCGCGCTGATGAACGAACACTTCATCTGCATCAAGCTCGACCGCGAGGAAAGGCCGGATCTCGACGCCGTTTATCAATCCGCCCTCGCGCTGACGGGCAAGCAGGGCGGCTGGCCGCTGACCATGTTCCTCGCGCCGGACGGCAAGCCTTTCTGGGGCGGCACGTATTTTCCGCCGGAAGCGCGCCACGGCCTGCCCGCCTTCCGCGACATTTTAAGCGCCGTCGCCGGAAGCTGGAAGAAAGACGCCGATAAAATCGCCCATAACGTGCAGAGCCTGATGGCCGCGCTGGAGGAGCAGAACGCGCCGCAAAAGGGCGCGCTTCTCCCCCGCGCCGCGCTCGACAATATAGCGCGGCATTATTTGAGCCTGATCGACCCGGCGCACGGCGGCATCGGCGGCGCCGGAGGAGGCGGGCCGAAGTTTCCCAACCTGACGATTCTGAATTTTCTCTGGAACGCGCATCTGCGCACCGGCGATCCCGCCTGCAGGGCCGCCGTCATCCACAGTTTGACGCAAATGTGCCAGGGCGGCATTTACGACCATCTCGGCGGCGGCTTTTCGCGCTACAGCGTCGACGCCGAATGGCTCGTGCCGCACTTCGAAAAGATGCTCTGCGACAACGCGCTGTTTCTCTCCCTTCTGACGGAAGTTTACAAAGAGACGCAAAATCCCCTCTTTAAAAGCCGCATCTTCGAGACCGTGGAATTCGTTTTGCGCGACCTGCGCATCGACGATGTTTTCGCCGCCAGCCTCGATGCGGACAGCGGGGGCAGCGAAGGAAAATATTACGTCTGGACGGCGAAAGAGATCGATGATGTTTTGGACAAGGATTCCGGAACCTTCAAAAAAGCCTATGACGTCACCGCTTTCGGCAACTGGGAGCAAACCAACATCCTCAACCGCCTGCGCCACACGATTTTCGACGCGGAAGAAGAGGCGATTTTAAAGCCCTTGCGCGACAAGCTCAAAACCGTCCGCGACCGCCGCGTTCCGCCCGCCCGCGACGGCAAGATCCTCGCCGACAACAACGGCCTGATGATCGCCGCACTGGCGAGCGCCGGCTTCGCGCTGGAACAAAAAGAGTGGGTCGCGGCGGCGGAAAAAGCCTTTGCGAAGCTGGCGCAGGACGAGCTTGTCCATACCGGAAAGCACGCCGCCCTGCTGGAGGACTACGCCGGCATGTGCGCCGCCGCGCTGGCGCTTTACGGCGTCACGCGGGACAGAAATTATGTTGCGTGGGCGGAAAAATGGGTCGGCGTGCTGGATGAGGAATTTTGGGACAAGGCGGGCGGCGGCTATTTCATGAGCGCCAGCGGTCAAACGGACAATCCGGTGCGCGTCAAATCGGCGCAGGATCACGCGGCGCCCTCCGGCAACGGCACGCTGGTCAGCGTGCTGGCACAGCTTGCCGCGCTGGCCGGCGAAGAAAAATACGGACGCCGCGCCCGGGCGACGGCGGAGGCTTTCGCGGGCGACGTCGCGCAAAGGTTTTTCCCCTACGCGACGCTGCTGGGCGGCGGCGATCTGCTGCAAAATCCCGCAACCCTGACGCTTTCTGGGGATTTCGACGCGGTTTTGCGCAAAATATCCTGGCCCGCGCTGGTCAAAATATTCGAAAATGGCGAGAAGCCGGAGGCTCTTCTCTGTCTCGGCGACCGCTGCCTTGCGCCCGCGCGCACGCCGGACGCGCTGGAAAACCTCTTGCGCGACGCCCGCGCCGGAACGCCCGCGGCCAACGACGGTTGATTTTCCGGCTCCGCCGTCCTACCGTACGGCGATATTTTTTAAAAGGAGAACACCATGAGCGAAAAACTTGCCCTTCAGGCCGCCGACGGCAGCGGTTCTTTCAGCGCCTATGCCGCCGTTCCGAAGGCCACGCCCGCGCCGGCGATCATCGTCATTCAGGAGATTTTCGGCGTGAACAAAAACCTCCGCGACATCTGCGACAAATTCGCCGCGGAGGGCTATTTCGCCGTCTGCCCCGACCTTTTCTGGCGGCAGGAGCCGGGCATCGACATCACCGACCAGACGGAAGCGGAGTGGAAAAAGGCCTTCGCGCTTTTCAACGGCTTCGATGTCGGCAAAGGCATCGGCGACCTGAAGACCACGCTCGCCGCCGTGCGCGCGCACCCCGCCTGCAACGGCAAGGCCGGCACGGTCGGCTTCTGTCTCGGCGGCAAGCTCGCCTACCTGATGGCGACGCGTTCAAACGCCGACTGCAACGTTTCCTATTACGGCGTCGGCCTGCAGGATCTGCTGGGCGAGAGCGGGAACATCAAAAAGCCGCTGCTGCTGCATATCGCGGAGCTGGACGGATTTTCCTCGCCCGAGGCGCGGGCGCAGATCAGCGCCGGCCTGAAAGACAACGCACATGTGGAAATGCACGTTTACGCGGGCGTCGACCATGCCTTCACCCGCATCGGCGGGAAAAACTTCAATGCCGGCGCCACGAAGCTGGCGCACGGCCGCACGGCCGCCTTTTTTAAAAATAACTTACAATAATGAACCTTTAGATCCGGACGCGACGGCGCCTTATCTATTGGTTCATGACGCGGAAGAATTCGTCGTTGTTCTTCGTGTCCTTCATCTTGTCGAGCAGGAACTCCATGGCGTCGACGGTGCCCATAGGGCTGAGAATGCGGCGCAGCATCCACATTTTATGAAGCTCGTCCTTGCCGACCAGCAGCTCCTCTTTGCGCGTGCCGGACTTCTGGATGTCGATGGCGGGGAAGACGCGCTTGTCGGAGATCTTGCGGTCGAGCACGATTTCGGAGTTGCCGGTGCCCTTGAACTCTTCGAAAATCACCTCGTCCATGCGCGACCCCGTGTCGATCAGCGCGGTCGAGATGATGGTGAGCGAGCCGCCTTCCTCGATGTTCCGCGCCGCGCCGAAGAAGCGTTTCGGCCTTTGCAATGCATTCGCGTCCACGCCGCCGGTCAGGACCTTGCCGGATGACGGCACGACGGTGTTGTAGGCGCGCGCCAGGCGCGTGATGGAGTCAAGCAGAATAACCACATCGCGTTTGTGTTCGACGAGGCGCTTGGCCTTTTCCAGCACCATCTCGGCGACCTGCACGTGGCGCGAGGCCGGCTCGTCGAAGGTCGAGGAGATCACCTCGCCCTTGACCGACCTGTCCATGTCGGTCACTTCCTCGGGGCGCTCGTCGATGAGCAGCACGATGAGGTAGGCCTCCGGATGGTTGGTCTCGATCGACTGCGCGATGTTCTGCATGATCACCGTCTTGCCGGTTCTGGGCTGGGCGACGATCAGCGCGCGCTGGCCGAAGCCGATCGGCGCCACCAGCTCGATGACCCGCTGGGTCATGGCCTTCTTGGTCGGATTGTCGAGTTCGAGCGTGATCTTGCGCTGCGGATAGAGCGGCGTGAGGTTGTCGAAGTTGATGCGGTGGCGGATGTTGTCCGGGTCCTCGAAGTTGATGGCGTTGACCTTCAACAGCGCGAAATAGCGCTCGCTGTCCTTGGGGCTGCGAATCTCTCCCTCGACCGTGTCGCCGGTGCGCAGGCCGAAGCGCTTGATCTGCGTCGGCGAAACGTAGATGTCGTCCGGCCCCGGCAGGTAGTTTTCCTCGGGCGAGCGCAGGAAGCCGAAGCCGTCCTGCAGCACCTCCAGCACGCCGACCCCGATGATGGGGATTTCCTGCTCGGAAAGTTCCTTGAGGATGGCGAACATAATCTCCTGCTTGCGCATGGCCGAGGGGTTCTCGATGCCGACGTCCTCGGCGTAATCGAGCAGCTGCTGCGGCGTCTTGGCCTTGAGTTCGTGCAGGTTCATCGGCTTGCCCGCGGCGGCGGATTCCTGCTGCGTCTCGACTTGCTCTTCTCCGGCGGCGGGAGGCGTGTTTTCGGAACCGGAGGATTTGCGTTTATTCATGTCGGGCGTCTTTCATGGTTGGGGTATGCGGTGGATGCCGTCCGGAGAGGGCATTGGTGGAAAAAAGGTTATGCGGATTGGTCGGCCTGTTTTCAAACTTCTAAATTTTCAAGGAGCGGCGCGCAGGAGTGGCGCCGGCGGCGGGGCGTCCTTGGGACCGGACTGGTTTTCTTCCCGCATGCTGTGGACTTAAACGGAATTCAAGCATGGAATCCCGCCCCTGTCAATCGTTCCTGTTTGCAGGGCCTGCCGTTCAGCGGAGGGCGTTCGAGAGCGTTTTTTTGGGTTTTTGCGCGGCGGCAGGCTGCGCCGGCGTCTCGTCCGGCAGCGTCGCTTCGAGAAAGGCGATCATAAGCGTCCGCAGTTCTTCGAGACGTTCGCCCTGCGCGGCGATTTCGGCGCGCAGCTCCCGCAATTCCTGTCTGGATGCGCCCGGATTTTTGAACACCTCCAGAAGTTCTTGCTTTTCGGCCTTTTCAACGGTGCTCTGGCTGATGCCGGCCTCGATATGCCTGATGCCATAGCACGCGAATATCCCCGTATCGCTGTAAGAAAAAGCGGTTTTGCCGTACTGCTCGATCAAAACCTTTACTTCAGCCGCCGTGCCTTCTTTGGCTGCTTTTCTCAATGTACCGTCATCCATCTTTCGATGCTCCGCATGATTCTTTTCTATAATGCGAAATATATCCGCTTTTAAATATTACGTCAATTAAGAATCAGAACGGCCTCACAATCACCATGACG
>JAGXAX010000316.1 GCA_018971405.1 Alphaproteobacteria bacterium
GCCGGACGCCTGCTCGATGCACTGGAACTGGCCCGCCCCGCGCCGAAAGCCTTCATCCTGCGCCTGAAGCATGTGCCGATGGTCGACGCCAGCGGCGAAATCGCGCTCGAGGAATTCGTGCGGCGCTGCCGCCGGCAGGGAACGAAGGTCATTCTCTCCGGCGCACGGCCGCACCTTCGCGCGCTGCTGAAGAAAATGGAATTCGACAAGCATGCGGGGGGGGATATCCTGTTCGCGGACAGCTTTGCAGACGCTTTAAGCGCTTTGGAGGAAGTGCCGCCGCGCCACGATACGCCATAGGCCGCGGCGCTTGCTGGACAGGTCACCCGCCCGCAGGCGGGGAAAAGAAAGTGATTTTGTCATCCGGCCGGATGGGAGGGTTTTGCCGGTCTTCGACGAGCCGTCCGCTTCCGGCATCTTGTGCGTGCCGTAGAAGTTGCCTCCATAGGTATGCGCCGTGGTTTTGGTCTGTACGTCGTCAGATAATTTTAGACACTGAGGGTAAGAAACGAAGGTGTAATTCCACCACATCCGTTTCTATTTTAAGCGGCGCGCCGCTGGGCGTGCAACTTCTTTCTGAGTACCATGGTTTCACGTTTGATCTCGTTGCGTTTTTTTGAGGACGGCGATGTTCCGGAGCTGCCGTTCGAGGTGCCCGGCAGGTAATAATTTTCGAGCAGGATGCGATCCTTGAGCGTGCGGTGCCGGCGTTCGATCTTGCCTTGGGTCTGCGGATGATAGGGCTTGCCCCGCAATCAGGAAGGCTTCCTTTGCGGCGATCGGGCCAAAGGTCTCCAGTATAGCGACCGACGACAGGATAATGGCCGTTATGCCGTTCGCCATTTCAGGGAGAAGCTTGGATGCCGTCAGGACAAGGCCGATGGCCAGCCTGGCCATCGGCCTCAGCATCAGCAAGCAGCAGGGAGAGTGGCCCTGCATTCCGCCCAAGAAAAACAGGAAGGTGCAGCAGTACAGATATGATAAAAACCTCTACAAACAGCGACACAAGGTCGAAAATATGTTCGGCTGGCTCAAGGACTGGCGCAGGATTGCCATGCGCTATGACCGATGCTCCCACACCTTCTTCTCCGCTGTCTGCATCGCGGCATCAGTCATCTTCTGGTATAATCAACGAGTCCTGAGCCTAGTATTTGGTGGTTGGGGTGCTAGGGATCGAACCTAGGAATGGCGGTACCAAAAACCGCTGCCTTACCGCTTGGCTACACCCCAATACCGGCCGTTCTGGAAGACTCCAGCGGAGGGAGAATATAAAAAAAAATCGTTTCCCGCAAGATCAACATAATACAACATTTATATATTATGGATAAAAAACAGCCCTCTGCTGACGGAAAGAACAGATTTTGGCATCAGCGCGCAAGATCAAGGCTTAAGCACTGTCTTTTTAATAAGAAATCTGCTAGGTTTCATTTCATAATATTAAATAACCGCTTCAACCTCGCGCATTTTTTGAAAGACGGAGGCGTCTCGCTCATGGGCACTGTCAGCACGGTCAAGACGCAGCGCCTGCTCGACCCGGCCAACAGCACGCTGGAGGGACAGGCGCGCGTCAACGCCGAGATTTTCACCGCCGTCGAAATTCTCGGCCGCAAGCTGGAGCGCGTGGCGGCGGAGCGCGACCGCCTCGCCGAGCGTCTGGCGCTGATCGAATCGCAGGCCGCCGTCGATGAAAAAACCGGCAGGCTTTACCTGCCTGTCGTCGTCACTCCGGAAACGCAAATGCCGCCGGCCGCCGCCCTGCCGCGCTGGGTCGTTTCCGCCTCTCTGGCGAGCGCCGCGCTGGCGCTTTTCGCTGTCGGCCTCGCGCTGTTCCGCCCTGTCGCGCCGCCGCTGACCAAAAGCCAGATCGCGGTGCTGAACGCCCTGAGCGCATCACAATTCACGCAGTTGGATCCGGATAGTGAAAAATGGAAGAAGCTGGCCGGCGCCCAACCGCCCGCGCCGCCGCAATCCGCGCAACCGGCGCTGGCCGAGACAACAGCAACACCCGTTCCGCCGCAGAGCGCAGCGACGCAAAATGCCGCAGCAGCCATGCCCTTCGCGCCCGCACAACAAGCCGCGCAACCCGCAGCGGCACCGGCGCTGACGCAAGCGGAAGAAACCGTGCAGGCGCCCGCTCCGGAAACGGAAGCGGCGGCAACAGCGCCCACTCCCGCAACGGCGCAGCCGGC
>JAGXAX010000024.1 GCA_018971405.1 Alphaproteobacteria bacterium
CGACATGGTTGATGATCCTCTGCTGTTTGTAAATCGTTGAAGGTTTCTTCCTGAATCTGCGGGTTAGGCCCCGTAAAAGCAATCCTTTTCTAGGAAACTCACCCTTTTTTCCCCTCATGCCCCAGCAAATCCAGAATATCCTGCGCGCGCTGGAAGGAGGGCGTGCCTTTTTTGAGGAGCATCTTGGCCAGCGCCGCCTCGCGGCGGGCGAAGGCGGCGTTGTTCTCCAGCACGGCTTCCTCGGCCAGTTGCAGGCGCGACTGGCCGATGTCGCCCTGTTTGCCATAGGCGATCGCCAGCAGGTGACGGGCTTCGGGGTTTTGCTTCTCCGTCTCCAGCGAAAGATCAAGCTGCCGGACGGCCTCGGCGAGGCGCGCCTTCACGTCTTCGTGCGACTGCAACAGGCTCTGGGCGTAAGCGATGCGGATCAGCCCCGACCACGGCGCGAGCTTCACCGCTTCGGCGTACGGCGGAATGGATTCCTCGATATGGCCGTTCTCGTAGAGAATCTGCCCCTTCAGCTCCTCGAAAAACGGGTTTTGCGGCTCGGCCTTGATGAGCGGCGCGAGCGTGTCGAGCGCCTTGTCCGGACGGTCGTTGCGGAACCAGGCGACGGCGTGGCCGTAGCGCGTCGCAATGGAATTGTCGTGGATGGCCAGTTCCCTGTTCGGATAAAGGTAGCCGCGCAGCTTGGCGACGATGCGCGCGTGCATCTCGTCCCACCCGGGCGGAATTTTGCCCGGCGGGCCGGTGTCGACCGCGTGCTGCAGCGCGTCGATGCGGTCCTGCGTCAGCGGGTGGGTCTGCAAATAAGCCGACTGTTCGGTCTCGGGCAGCAGTTCCTGCGATGCCAGCTTTTTCATGAAGCTCAGGAAGCCCGTCACCGGCAAGCCCGCGCCCTGCAGGAAGCGCACGCCCGCGCGGTCGGCGGAGCCTTCCTGCGTGCGCGTGTGGCGCAGGTAAAGCCGCGACACCATGTTGTTGCCGCCCGCGCCGATGGCGATGCCCGCGTCGGGAGAGCGCCCCGCGATCCCCACCGCGACGCCGAGCAGGTCGGCGAGAATGGCCTCGACAGACAGGTTCGACGCGTCGATCGCCCCGCGGAACAGGTGGCCGTCGGCGATGTGGCCGGTCTCGTGCGCCATGACGCCGAGCAGTTCCGCCGCGTTCGACGTGTCGAGGATCAGCCTGGTGTAGAGGAAGATGTTCTGCCCGCCGGCGACGAAGGAGTTCATCTCGTCGCTCTCGACGATGATGATGTTGACGTTGTCCGGCACCAGCCCCGCCTGCTTGAAGACCGGCGTCATCATGGTCTTGAGGTCGTGTTCGGTTTCCGCGTCGCGGAGGATGACCATACCGCCGCCTGCCTGTGCGTAGGCCCGCGCGACGCCGACGCAGCCCAGCAGAACGAGGCAGAAGAGGAGTTTCTTAATGAACGACATCTTTTTTCTAGTTCAAAAACATGCCCTGCGCCGTATAGGCGCCCACGACGTCCTTTGTGTGCCAGTCAACGAGGCTGACGTAAGAATAGCCTTCTTTCAGATAAGCCATATAATCCACGAGCAGCTTGAGCGTGCGGCGCTGGTCGAGGTCGGACAGCTGGTAGAATGTCGGCCCCAGAACGACGGTCGGTTTCGTCCACGGCTCCAGCGGCTGGCCGGCGGCGAAAATGCCCGCATTGTAAAACTTGCGGATGGCGATGGTCGGCGTCCAGCGCGGATTCCATTTGGCCGTATTCCAGTTCTGTCCGTCCCACTGGTGCGGATGCTGGGTCATCGGATCGCTGTTGCTTACCAGCGGGGAAAACTCATAGTAGTCCGGCGTATTGAACATCCAGCCGGGCTGCACGCTCGCGGCCGAAACGGAGCGGTTGGCGGTGCGGTCCGGCTCGTTGAAGGCGGTTTCCGGCGCGGTCGGCGCGCAGGCGCTGACCAGCGATGCAAAAAATGCAGAAAAAACAATAAGTAAAGCGGCTTTAGATGTCGAATGCATGATTCTGCCCCTCCTCAAACCTACTATATAAACAAAAAGTTAAGGCTTACTGTATATAATAGAACTGTACGCGAAAAATTGGAGGATGGGTCAATGGTGGATGCCTTGTCGATCGCCCTGAGCGGGCTTATGGCGCAAAGCCAGCGTCTTGACGCATCGGCCAGCAATATCGCCAATGCGGGCACGACGGGCGCGCTGCCGACGCCCCAGTCGCCGGCCACGACCGTTTACAAGCCCCTCACCGTGAACTATACGGCGCTGCCAAACGGCGGCGTGGAATCGAACGTCACTGCGGATCCGAACGGTTATAGCCCTGTCTATGACCCGACTAGTAATTATGCAAATAGCAAAGGGATGGTTGCCGCGCCCAATGTCAGCCTGAGTCAGGAAATAGTCAATATAGTTATGGCAAAAACGCTCTACAAAGCGAATGTAGACGTTATAAAAACACAAGATAGCATGACCGGTGACCTCCTCAATACGATCACTTGAATTACATAATCTATAAATTATTTTTTCAGAAAATTTTGGGTTGACTCTCTTTCTCCATAACCGTATTCATTACGGCTATTGGCGGCGCACAAGGCCGTTTTCAAAACCCCCAACTCTATTTGATGTGGAGAAAAATTATGAACCCCGATTACCAAAAGTTTCTTGATGCCTTCAACGAACACGCCCTCCGCCCCATCCTCACCGCCGGCAAGGAAAAGCTCGACGAAGCGCTCTCGTCCCTGTCCTCCTCGCAACTCACCCGCGCGGTCGAAGACGCCTACCACCTGCTGAACGGCGCGAACGGCATCGACGGCATCATCGGCAAGATCGACACCTCCAAGATCGCAGACGCCGTCGACCAGATGAAAGCCAAAATGGAAGACCAGCAAACCTCCCTGCAAATCGCGCAGGTGCTGAAGCAGGTCGCAGGCCAGACCTCGGCCGAAACGCTTGAAAGCCTCGTCTTCAAGGCCGTGGAAAAGGCGCCGCTGGAGCAACAGTTCGCCGCGCAAATGCTGCTCGCGCAAATCGGCCCCATGCTGGAAGAAATGAAGACCGCCAGCGTTGAAGACATCGCGGCGCAAATCCGCACGGTCGCCGGCAGCCTGTCGGGCTACGACGTCGCCCAGCAAGTCACGCAGCTCCTTCAGGCGGGCGTGCAGCAGCTCGGCCAAACGGGCGACATCCCCGCCCAGCTTCCCTCGCCGCAGGAAGTCGCAGACACCATGCAAGGGCTTGGCAAAGCCATCAGCGATACGCTGGGCAAGGCCGCCAACAGCCCCACCTTCGCTGAAACCATTTCCGCACTGAAGGAATTCAACCAAAAAGTGCTGGAACTGGGCAGCAAGCAAACGCCGAAAGCCGCCCCCTCTACGGAAAAGCCCGCGCCGAAAAAGCCCAAAAAAGGCGGCCCGAAGAACGGCGGCTGGAAGATCTGATCTGACAGCTTAAAGCAAAATTTCTTCTTTCCATTCCCTATTGGAAGAAGAGGTTGGACGGGCAAAGGCTTTTCGCCTTTGCCCGTTTGCTTTTCGCCGCGCCGCGCCTATATTAAGGCGTCCATTTTGACCGAAAGGAAATGCCATGTCCGGCCCCAAGCTGAAAGCCGCCGCCCCGCCGCCGAACATCGCGGAACTGGCCGCCCGTTTCACGGGCCGCAGCGCGAAAATCGGCGTGATCGGCCTCGGCTATGTCGGGCTGCCGCTCGCCTGCGCCATGTGCGACAAGGGCTTCCACGCCACCGGCTTCGATGTCGATGCCTCCAAGATCGAGAAGCTCAACAAGGGCCAGTCCTACATCGGCAACATCCACAACGATCGCATTTCCGCTTTCGTCAAAGACGGAAAGCTGACGCCGACAGACAAGTTCGACAAACTCGCCGACATGGACGGCATCATCATGTGCGTGCCGACGCCGCTTGACCGCAACCGCGAGCCGGACATGACCTATATCGTCAGGACGACGGAAACCATTTCCAAATACCTGCGCCGCGGGCAGCTGGTCGTGCTGGAATCGACCACCTACCCCGGCACGACCAGCGACGTCGTGCGCCCCATCCTCGAAAACGCCACCGGACTGAAATCCGGGACGGATTTCTTCCTCGCCTTCTCGCCGGAGCGCGAAGACCCGGGCAATCCGGATTTCCACACCGCCATCATTCCCAAAGTCGTCGGCGGCGACGGCGACGCGGCGCTGGAGCTCGCGCAGACGATGTACGACCAGTTCATGAAAAAGACCGTCGCCGTCTCCTCCGCCGCGACGGCGGAAGCGGTCAAGCTGACGGAAAACATCTTCCGCTCCGTCAACATCGCGCTCGTCAACGAGCTGAAAGTCATCTACGACGCCATGGGCATCGACATCTGGGAGGTGATCGAGGCGGCAAAGTCAAAACCCTTCGGCTACATGCCGTTCTATCCCGGCCCCGGCCTCGGCGGGCACTGCATTCCGATCGACCCCTTCTACCTCACGTGGAAGGCGCGCGAATTCAACATCACCACCCGCTTCATCGAACTGGCGGGCGAGATCAACATCGCCATGCCGCAATACGTCGTGAACAGGCTCGCCGAGGCGCTCGACCAGAAATCCGCCAAGGCGCTCAACGGCGCGCGCATCCTCCTCATCGGCATGGCCTATAAAAAGAACGTCGCCGACATCCGCGAAAGCCCCGCCTTCGCCGTCATGGAACTGCTGAAGCGCCGCAAGGCCGAGGTCGTTTTCCACGACCCTTACGTCGACGTTATCCCCCCGACCCGCGAGCACGCGGCCTTCACCGGCCTGAAATCCGTGCCCCTGACGCCGGAACTGCTCAAAAAGCAGGACGCCGTCCTGATTATCACCAATCACGACGGCATAGACTATGCCATGATCGCCGAAAACGCGCCGCTGGTGATCGATACGCGCAATGCCCTTTCCGGAATTCAACATCGCGACAATATCGTCAAGGCCTGAGCCCGCCCCCGAAAAGGCGCCTTTCCATTTCCCTTTTTTGCAAGGCTTGGCTAGACTGGTTGGCAGGCGTATCTAGGGGAGACGTATGTTTGGAATAGGGAAAAAGGAAATGCCGGCCGGCGCGCAGGAGAAGATCGAGAACGCGCGCCGCATGCGCGAGGCCGGGCATTTCAACGTTGACATACACGGCAAAAACATCGGCAGCGACACCCCCTATCCAAGCCAGACCATCCCCGTCACCCTTATCTACGCGGTCGCCATCATCATTTCCATGATCGTCTCGGACAACGGCGCCAATCCCCTGTCCGGCATGCACCTGACCGGCATCCATGATATCGACAATTTCGTGACGGGCACGGGCAACACGGCCTTCACCGGCGATCCCAACGAGGACCACCTGATCAGCATCTTCGCGCGCGGCACGGCGTTCTTCCTGCTCGCGGGCGCGGCGCCGCTCGCCGCCGCGCTGCTGGAACACCTGCTTTTCAAAAAGCGCGTCATGCCGCTCATCCTCTGCTGGGGCGTGATCATCACCGCGATGCTGTTCTATTTCTTCGGCGTCGGCGTAGTCTCCTTCTTCAAAAGCTTCTGATGGACCACGCCGCCCATGCCGCGACATTGTGGGCGGGTTTCGCCGGGCTGATCGCCGCGCTGATGGCGCTCGACCTCGGCATCCTGCATAAAAACAGCCATATCGTCGGCATTCGCGAAAGCCTGCTTTACAGCGCCGGATACGCGCTGATCGGCGCCGCGTTCGGCGGCTGGGTCTGGTACGAGATGGGGCGCGAGGCGGCCGCGCTCTACTGGACGGGCTTCATCGTCGAGAAAACCCTCTCCATCGACAACATCTTCGCCATCTCGCTGGTCTTTTCCGCGCTCGCCATCCCGCGCAAGCACCAGTACCGCGTGCTGCTCTGGGGGATCACCGGCGCCATCCTGCTGCGCGGGGCGATGATCGGCCTCGGCGCGCGGGCCGTCGCGGATTTCCACTGGGTGCTGTATCTCTTCTCGGCGTTCCTGATCTTCACCGGCGTCAACATGCTCTTCGCGGAAGAGGAAGCCGAAGAGGTGCCGAAACACAAAGTGCTGCATTTCTGCAGAAAATACATGCGTGTGACGGAAAGGCTGCACGACGAGAAGTTCGCCGTCCGCCTCGACGGCAGGTTCTGGTTCACGCCGCTGATGCTGGCGCTCGTCGTGGTGAACGTCGTGGACGTGATCTTCGCCGTCGACAGCGTGCCCGCCATTCTCGCCATCACGACCGACGTCTATATCGTCCTGACCAGCAACATTTTCGCCATTCTGGGGTTGCGCGCGCTCTATTTCGCGCTCGACGCCATGCTGCACCGCTTCGAATACCTCAAATACGCGCTCGCCGCCGTGCTGGTCTTCATCGGCGGGAAGATCTTCGCCGTCGATTTCCTCCTGCACCGCCCCTTCCCGCCCCTCCTGTCGCTCGTCATCACCGTTTCCATCCTCGCCCTCGGCGTCCTATACTCGCTTTACCAGACCCGTCATCATCCGCATAAGGAGACAAAGCCATGACATTTGAAAAAGCCGCCGTGATCGGCGCGGGCGTCATGGGCGCCGGCATCGCCGCCCAGCTCGCCAACGCCGGCCTTGAGGTCGAACTCTTCGACATCGGCGACCGCGCGAAAGCCGCCGTCGAGAAGCTTCTCAAAACCAGCCCCGCGCCGCTGATGCACAAAAGTTTCGCCAAGCGAATCCGCCCTGGCAGCATTGAAGGCGACATCGCGCGCCTCAAGGACGTGGACATCATCATCGAGGCGGTGTTCGAGGACCCGAAGGTCAAGTCCGACATCTTCAAAAAGATCGACGCCGCCCGCAAGCCGGGCACGATCGTCGCCTCCAACACCTCGACCATTCCGCTGCATGATCTCACCAAAGACCAGTCGGACGCATTGAAGAAAGACTTCGTCATCACCCACTTCTTCAACCCGCCGCGCTACATGCCGCTGCTGGAACTGGTGACGTCCGGACACAACGACAAAAAAACGATCGCCGAACTGACGCGCTTCATGGACGAAAAAATGGGCAAGGGCGTCATCCCCTGCAACGACACGCCGGGTTTCATCGGCAACCGCATCGGCACGTTCTGGATTCAAACCGCGATCAACGAGGCCTACGCCCGCAAGCTATCCATCGAGGAGGCGGACGCCGCGATGGGCAAGCCCATGGGCGCGCCGCGCACCGGCGTCTTCGGCCTCGTCGACCTTGTCGGGCTCGACCTCATGCCGCACATCACCAAAAGCCTCACCACCCTGCTGCCGCCGGAAGACGCCTATTGCAAAAACAACAAGTCCTATCCCGTCATCGACAAGATGATCGCCGACGGCTACACCGGCCGCAAGGGCAAGGGCGGCTTCTACCGCCTCGACGAACACCGCAACAAGCTCGCGGTCGACCTCGATACCGGCGCGACGCGCCCCGCGCAGCGCCTCAAGCTCAAAAAGCACTTGCGCGAACTGGTCGCGGCGCAAGACAGGCTTGGCAATTACGCCTGGGCGGTTTTGTCGCAGACGCTGTGCTACGCCGCCGAACACGCGCATGACATCACGGACACCATCGCCCACGTCGACGAGGCGATGAAGCTCGGCTACAACTGGAAATACGGCCCGTTCGAGATGATCGACAGGATCGGCGTGGATTATTTCATCGAACGCGTGAAGAAAGAGGGCGGCGCCGTTCCGCAGTTCCTTGAAAAGGCCGCGGGCCGCAGCCTCTACCGCACCAACGGCGGCAAGCTGCAATATCTCGACCGCGACGGCGTCTATCAAAACGTCGTCCGCCCCGCGGGCGTGCTGCTGCTCGCCGACGTCAAGCGCGCGTCGCACCCGGTGGCGCAAAATATTTCCGCCAGCCTGTGGGATCTGGGCGAGGGCATCCTCTGCCTCGAATTCCATTCCAAGATGAATTCGCTCGACTTCTTCAGCCTGCGCATGGTCAACAAGGCCTGCGACATCCTCGAAAAGCCGCAAAGCCCCTTCAAGGCGCTCGTCGTCCACAACGACGCGGACGACTTCTCCGTCGGCGCCAACATCGGCGTCGCGCTCTACGCCGCGAAGCTGAAGCAGTACTGGATCGTCGATCTCATGGTAAAAATGGGGCATAAAACCTACAAGCGCCTCAAATACGCCAAGTTCCCCGTCGTGTCTGCGCCAAGCGGGAAAGCGCTCGGCGGCGGCTGCGAGATTTTACTCCACTCGCATCACGTGCAGGCGCATGCGGAGACTTATCCCGGCCTCGTCGAGGTCGGCGTCGGATTATTGCCCGCCTGGGGCGGATCGACGGAACTGCTCACCCGCGCGCAGCAGAGCAAGAAAATCCCGCACGGGCCGATGCCCGCCGTCGCCTTTGTCTTTGAAACGATCTCGACCGCGAAGGTCGGGCTTTCGGCCTATGAAGCGAAAGATCTGCTCTACCTGCGCGAGACAGACGGCGTGACGATGAACAAGTCGCGCCTGCTCGCCGATGCCAAGGCCAAGGCCTTCGAGATGGCGCAGCACTTCACGCCCGAAAAGCCGTTCGACCTCGCGCTGCCCGGCCCCGGCGGCAAGGCGGCGCTCGACATGGCCGTCGACGGCTTCTACATGCGCGGCCTCGCCACGACGTATGACGTAGTGGTTTCCGGCCGCGTGGCGAGCGTGCTGACCGGCGGCGACAAGGCAGGCCCGACCGTCAAGCTGACGCAGGATTACGTGCGCGAACTGGAACGCGAAAATTTCATGGCGCTCGTCCATGATCCGCGCACCGTCGCGCGCATCGAGGCGATCATCAAAACGGGCAAGCCCTTGCGCGAGAAGCCTGAGCCGGAGAAAAAAGCCCCCGGCCTCCGCGCCGCCGCCGACCGCATCGCGCCCGTCCATCATGGGGTGAATGACAACAGCGGGCTGGTCGCGGACACGAAGCCGAAATTCACCTGGCCGAACCTCGGCGGGAAAAAAGGCTGAGAGCTCAGTCGCGGCGGTTGCTGCTGACCACGGGCTTCGGCGCGGGCATGAAGCGCTTGCGCGCCTTCGCCGCCGCCGTGACGCCGACCGCCATGCCCGCGTAAAGCTGCTTGCTGGCCTCGACGATATTCACGCCGCCGAAGGCGTTGAACAGCGCGCCGCCGACTTTTTCCCACGCGCCGGAGGTCGTCAAAACAAGCCGCGAGGCCGCGGGCGGGAAAAACAGCGCACGCTCGGCGCTCTCGGGCACGAACATATGCTCTTTCAGGGATTGCCGCATCTGCCCGATGGAATAGGGCGTGCCGCGGCCGAAAGGCGTGTTGTCCATCCGCGCCCAGATGCCGGAGCGGTTCGGCACGACCAGCAGCAGCCGCCCCTGCCCCGCGAGGACGCGCCACGCCTCCTGCAAGACGGCGTCCATGCCGCCCGGGTTGTCGAGGGTATGGATGACCAGCAGGCGATCGACGGAATTCGCCTCGATCGGCAGTTCCTCCTCGTCGCACAGACCGACCAGCCCGTCGCTTTCCGGCGGCCAGAAAACCGCGCCCTGCCGCATCGGCATCAGCGCAACCAGCCGCTCCGCCTCGCCGAGAAACGGGCGGAGATACGGCGTGGCATAGCCGAGGCCGACGACGCGCAGGCCTTTGACGTCCGGCCAGAGGACGCGGATATGCTGGCGGAGGATGCGCCGCACGACCTTGCCCTGCAGCGTGCCGTAAAATTCCTTGAGGTCGATGGCGCTGTTGTGCATTTTTTAAAGAAGATCCATCAGGGCGGGGATGAGCGGCACGTCCGCCGGCGGCATCGGATATTTGCTGAAATCGCGCGGATGCGCCCAGGCCAGCGCCTGCCCCTCCCGCGCCGTCACATGCCCGCGCCAGACGCGGCAGACATAAAGCGGCATCATCAGATGGAAATCGTCATAGCGGTGCGAGGCGAAGGTCAGCGGCGCGAGGCAGGAGGTCGAGGTGTCGATGCCCAGTTCCTCTTTCAGTTCGCGCACCAGCGCCTGCTCGGGCGTTTCGCCGACCTCGATTTTTCCGCCCGGAAATTCCCACAGGCCTGCCATTTTCTTGCCCGCCGGACGCTGCGCCAGCAACACACGACCGTCGCTATCCACCAGCGCGACCGCGGAGACCCAAACGGTCTCCAACGGCGGCAGGGCGGTTGAAAATTTTTCAAAACAATTCGACATCAAGGAGATGGTGGTTTTGTTCTGTGCGATTTCTTAAATTTTTTATAGTCCGCCAGAAGCTTCGGATAGGCAGCGGCGAGCAGCTGCGCGTCCAGCGTGGCGCTGTGGCCGTCGCGGTCGCGCGCGGAACGGTCTATCTTGTAATGGTCGAGGATCTTGTTGAGGCTGGCCTCGTCATGCCCGAACATCGCTTCCGCCCAGCGACGGACGTTGAGCCACTGGCTGGCCGGAAACGGCTTGAAACCGGCTTTTTTCATTTCCATGTTCAGCATGTCGATATCGAGGACGTAATCGCTCCCGTCCGGATTTTTCATCGTGTGACAGGTGATGATAATGGGGGAAGCGCCTATAAAGTCCTGCAAATCTTTTGCGGCCGCGGCAAACACCGGCTTGTCCTTGACCATCTCGTCGGTGATGCCGTGGACTTTGGTGGTTTCCGCGGGGATATCGCGCTCCGGATTGACGATCACCGCGAATTCTTTCCCCGTGGGTTTGCGGTCGATCAGTTCGATGGCCGTCACCGACACAAGGCGATGCCCGTCGGCGACAAAAAACCCCGTGGTTTCCGTGTCCAGTACAACCTCGCGCAGCACAGGCAGCCTCCTTTTTCTGAAGCTTAAGTATATGCATAAGATAAAACGGATCAATAGATTTTTGTCTATTGATCCGCTTTAAATAAAGGCTGCAATGCCTTTATATATCAAGATTCCAGATTAGCCCTTGATGGGGTTTCCCTTCATATCGAACTGCTTGATGTCGGCCTTGGCGCGCAGGCTCTGAACCAGCTCCTGAACGGCTTGCTGGCCAAGCTTGCTGCGGATGGCCGCATCGATCTGCTTGAGCGGGGGAACTTTCACAGGGCGTTGGGCGACACTGTAAATCACAT
>JAGXAX010000025.1 GCA_018971405.1 Alphaproteobacteria bacterium
AACCTTGTCCTCGAAGTCGCGCAGCACCTGGGCGAAAACACCGTGCGCACCATCGCCATGGACTCGACCGAAGGCCTCGTCCGCGGCCAGCCGGTGGCGGACACGGGCGCGCCGATCCGCGTGCCTGTCGGCCCCGAAACGCTCGGGCGCATCATCAACGTCGTCGGCGAGCCGGTCGACGAGCGCGGCCCGATCGAAGCCAAGGAACATTTCCCCATCCACCGTCCGGCGCCGGAATTCGTCGATCAATCGACGGAAACGCAAATGCTCGTCACCGGCATCAAGGTCGTCGACCTGCTGGCGCCTTACGCCAAGGGCGGCAAGATCGGCCTGTTCGGCGGTGCGGGCGTCGGCAAGACTGTCACCATCATGGAACTGATCAACAACGTCGCCATGAAGCACGGCGGCGTTTCGGTGTTCGCCGGCGTCGGCGAGCGCACCCGTGAAGGCAACGACCTTTACCACGAAATGATGGAATCCGGCGTCATCAAGACCGACGGCAAAGGCTCCAAAGTGGCGCTGGTCTACGGCCAGATGAACGAGCCGCCCGGAGCGCGCGCGCGCGTCGGCCTGACGGGGCTCACCGTCGCCGAATACTTCCGCGATCAGGAAGGCCAGGACGTCCTCTTCTTCGTCGACAACATCTTCCGCTTCACGCAGGCGGGCGCGGAAGTGTCCGCGCTGCTCGGCCGCATCCCCTCCGCGGTGGGCTACCAGCCGACGCTGGCCACCGACATGGGCGCGCTGCAGGAACGCATCACTTCCACCAACAAAGGCTCGATCACGTCCGTGCAGGCGATTTACGTCCCCGCCGACGACCTGACCGACCCCGCGCCGGCGACTTCCTTCGCCCACCTTGACGCGACGACGGTCTTGAGCCGCCAGATCGCGGAAATGGCGATCTTCCCCGCCGTCGACCCGCTGGATTCCACCAGCCGCATTCTCGACCCGCGCGTGATCGGCGAAGAGCACTATCAAGTCGCCCGCGACGTGCAAAAAACCCTGCAAAGCTACAAGGCGCTGCAGGACATCATCGCCATTCTCGGTATGGACGAGCTTTCGGAAGACGACAAGCTGACCGTCGCCCGCGCGCGCAAGATCCAGCGCTTCCTCTCGCAGCCGTTCCACGTGGCGGAAGTCTTTACAGGCACGCCGGGCGTGTTCGTCGCGCTGGAAGACACGATCAAGGGCTTCAAGGGCATCGTCAAGGGCGATTACGACCAACTGCCGGAAGCGGCCTTCTACATGGTCGGCACCATCGACGAGGCGATCGAAAAAGCCAAGAAACTGCAGCAGAAGGCGGCCTAAAACATGGCAGCCCCGCTTTCCAGCAAGACGTTCAAGTTCGAACTGGTCGCGCCGGAGCGCATGCTTGCATCCGAGGACGTGGTGATGGTCACGTTGCCGGGCGACGAGGGTGAGTTCGGCGTGCTGGACGGTCATGCGCCGGTGGTGTCCTCCCTTCGTCCGGGCGTGATCGCCGTGCAGATGCCCTCCGGCGAGATGAAGAACATCTTCGTTTCCGGCGGCGTCGCCGACGTGACGGGCGCGCTTTGCACCGTGCTGGCGGAAGAGGCGGTGAACGTGAACGATATCGACCGCGCCGCCGTTGAAAAACGGCTTGAGGAACTGCGCAGCGAACTGGCTGGCACGATTGATGACGTTGCCAAAGCAGATTTTGCCCGCGATATCGCCATTGCCGAAGCGAAGCGGGCGGCAGCTTAAACCGGTTTCCGTTTATAATACTTAATGATGTAGAATATACGTCATATTTTTCATAGTTTTGATTTAAAAACCATACCGCCTCGTCTGTCGGCGCGGTAGTATAGTGTCCTGAAAATAAGGAGAGTGCCATGCTCAGTTCCGCCGCGCGAAAGAAATCCTACACGCCCGCCATCAAGCTCAAGGACCCGGGGCTGTTCCATCAGCAGGCCTATGTCAACGGCCAGTGGGTCGGGGACAAGGCGAAGAAAATCGAGGTGGCCAATCCGGCGACGGACGAGGTTCTCGGCACCGTGCCCAACCTCGGTGCGGCGGAAACGCGCGCGGCCATCAAGGCGGCGCGTGTGGCGTGGGACGTGTGGCGCGCCGTGCCGGCGGAAGAGCGCTGCAACATCCTCAGGAAATGGGCGGCCTTGCAGACGGAGCATCTCGATGACCTCTGCCGCATCCTCACAAGCGAGCAGGGCAAGCCCTACGCGCAGGCGCGTTCCGAGATCATGAGCGGCATCGGCTACGTCGAGTGGATGGCGGAAGAGGGGCGGCGCGTTTACGGCGACGTCATCCCGCCGGAGAACGGCGGGCAGCGCCTTGTGACGTACAAGCAGCCGGTAGGCGTCTGCGCGATGATCACGCCGTGGAACTTCCCCTCCTCGATGATCACGCGCAAGGCCGGGCCGGCGCTTGCCGCGGGCTGCACGGTGGTGGTCAAGCCGTCGGAGCTGACGCCGTTCTCGGCGCTGGCGCTGGCGGAGCTGGCGGCGCGGGCGGGCATGCCGAAGGGCGTGTTCAACATCGTCACCGGCGATGCGCAGCCGATCGGTCGGGAAATGACGGATAACGTCCATGTCCGCAAACTGAGCTTCACCGGCTCGACGGCGGTCGGCAAGCTGCTGATGGCGCAATGCGCGCCGACGGTCAAGAAGGTGTCGCTGGAGCTGGGCGGCAACGCGCCGTTCATCGTGTTCGACGACGCCGACCTCGACCTTGCGGTGCCCGCCGCCGTCGCCTCGAAGTTCCGCAACGCGGGGCAGACCTGCGTCTGCGCCAACCGCATTCTGGTGCAGGAGGGCATCTACGACAAGTTCGCGGCGAAGTTCGCCGTCGCCGTCAAGGCGATGAAGGTCGGCAACGGCCTCGAAGCCAGGGTGGACATCGGGCCGATGATCAACATCAACGGCGTCGAAAAGGTCGAGCGCCATTTGCAGGACGCGGTGAAGCACGGCGCGAAAGTCCTGACCGGCGGCAAGCGCCATGCGAAGGGCGGAACCTTCTTCGAACCGACCGTGCTGAAGGGCGCGACGCAGAATATGGTTTGTTTCGAGGAAGAGACTTTCGGGCCGCTCGCGCCGCTGTTCAAATTCAAGACGGAAGCTGAGGCGGTGAAACTGGCCAACGACACGTCGTATGGTCTGGCTGCCTACTTCTTCACCCGCGACGCCGCGCGCATCTGGCGCGTTTCCGAGGCGCTGGAATACGGCATGGTGGGGGTCAACAGCGTCTCGATCGTGTCGGCGCAGGCGCCGTTCGGCGGCTGGAAGCAGTCCGGCATGGGCAAGGAAGGCTCCAAATACGGCATCGAGGGGTATCTCGAAATCAAGCTGGTCGCGCACGGCGGCCTGTAACGGCGCGCTTTAATGTTCTGTTAATACTTTTGTTACTGAAAACTCCCCCCGATGGCTGTATGATGGAATTGGGGGAGTTTAATGGCGGAAGAAGAGACGGAACAGCAATCGCCCGACGTGCAGGAGGAAGTCTCCGCCGCCGAGGCAGGCGCAGCGCAGAAAAAGCGCCTGGAATCCAGCTATTATTCCATCATCAGCCGCGCGACCGCCGATGGCAGGCTGTTCGTCAATCAGGATACCGAGATCTTTCCGGGCAGGGAATGTCCGGGCTTCGCTGTTCCCGCTTTTGGCATACGGGCGTATGAAGCGGCCGATGCCCGCCAGAAAGGCGAGCAGTTCGTCTTGCTGTGCGATTGGCGCGCCATGCCGCGCGTGACGCATATCGGCTCCTACAAGGCCATCAAAAGCCCGCACCTCATGACACTGCACGACGCGGGCATCGTGCAGTGGCCCGTCGACAACCGCCAGAAGTTCGCCTTCATCTTCGACAAGCCGCTGGGCAAAAAAATACTCGACTCCCCCGATGCCGCGCCCTACAGGATATCGGAAGACAAGATCATCCCCCTGCTGGTGGAGCCGATGATCCGCCTGCTGGCGGAATTCCGCAACGTCGAGCTCGTCCATAGGGCGATCAATGCCGAGAGCATATACATGACCGGCGCGGAAGGCGCGGAGCGCGCCGTCCTCGGCGAGTGCCTTTCGACGGCGCCGTCGCTGCGGCAGAGCCCGCTCTATGAAACGATTTCACGCGGGGTGGCGCAAGCTTCGGGGCGCGGCCCCGGCCTGCTCGTCGATGACCTTTACGCGCTGGGCGTCTGCATCGCGATGGTGGCGCGCGGCGTGAACCTGCTGCAGGGCAAGTCGCCGCAGGAGCTGATTCATGAAAAGATCGAGCACGGCTCGCATGCCGTGATCATCGGCAAGGAGCGCATCCCCGGCGGCCTGTCCGAGTTCCTGCGCGGCGTGCTGAACGATGATCCGGACCAGCGCTGGGGCATCGACGCGGCGCTGGCCTGGCTGGACGGACAGCGCCTCAGCCCGAAGCAGGCGCGCGTGACGCTGAAGGCGGCGCGTCCGCTGGCGTTCCACGGCGGGAAATTCTGGGATTTGCGGTCTCTGGCCCAAAGCTTCTCGGAGAATATCGCCGAAGCGGCGGAGGAGATCGAAAAAGAGCAATTCGACGTGTGGATCAAGAGAAATTTCGAGGACAAGAGCCTCGAAACGCGCTTCGCCCGCATGTGGGAGAAGGAAAAGGACGCCGCGCGCGAAAGGCTCGTGTCCTGCGTCTGCATGGCGATGGATCCTTTTGGGCCTGTACGCTACAAGGGTCTGTCGATCTTCCCTGACGGGTTCGGCACGGCCCTGTCCTGCGCCATGGCCTCCGGCGAAGGGGGGCAGACTTACGGCGAGTTGATGCAGCAGCAGCTCTTCAACGTCTGGGTGAGCCAGTCCTTCGACGAAGTGCCGGACGCGGCCGGCTTGCTGAGCCTGCTGGAAAAATGCCGCAGCGCGCTGGTGCAGAAAATGCCGGGATACGGCATCGAGCGCGTCCTTTACATGCTGAACGGCGAGGCGCCCTGCCTGAGCCCGATGTTCAGGAACCATTTCGTCCTGTCGGTCAGGGGCGTGCTGCTCGCGCTGGAAGACATCTCCGCCGCGCAGCAGGAGACGGTGCTTGACCGGCACATCGCGGCCTTCATCTCCGTGCGCGAACCGAAGATGATCGATCCCTATTTCGGCCACGTGAACTCCCACAATCGCGGCCAGCAGGTGATCGGCGTGATCCATGTGCTGGCGGCGATCCAGCGGCGCTTTTCGGCGCCGCCGGTGCCGGGGGTGTGCAAGTGGCTGATCTCGCTCACGGCGCCGATGGTCGAGCTTTTCAACGACCGCGACCTGCGCCAGGTGATGGCGAAAAAGATCGGCGCCCTGCAGGGCACGGGCAACCTGACGGCGCTGCTCGATCTGGTGGACGACACGGCCCTGATCCGCGCCGACCAGCAGAGGTTCGCCTACGCCCGTCAGGAATATGCCGTGCTGGTCGCGGAAAAGGGGCGCATCGAAGGGCTGCTCGCGCGGCGGCAGGTTTTCGGCGTGGCGACGGGGCGGCAGGTGGCCATGCTGGTGTCCTGCCTGCTCGCGGCGACGGTCGTGGCGGGCTATCTCGTGCTGCATTTTTTGCGGATGCTATAGGAGGGAAGGCGCATGGCCGGAAAAAAAGATCTGCAAGATGGCGGAAAAAATCGCAAGGCGTCCTTCTCGACGCGCTTCGCTCTTTTCGCCGTGCTGGTCGTGGGGGCGATCTTCGTGCCGTTCACCATCGTCTTCTTCGTGTGCATGATCCCGACGATGGTGTCTGCGATCGTCGACAACCAGCCGCGCAAGACGGCGTGGCTGACGATCGGGGCGATGAACATGGCGGGCATGGTGCCGGTATGGGGGGCG
The DNA here is from genome assembly GCA_018971405.1 of Alphaproteobacteria bacterium. Lineage (GTDB taxonomy): Bacteria > Pseudomonadota > Alphaproteobacteria > Micavibrionales > UBA2020 > PALSA-926. The sequence continues at coordinate 5,790 of JAGXAX010000025.1, forward strand.
CTGCTCGACAGGGGGCATACGATCCAGACGGCGTTCCAGCTTGTCCTCCAGCCGGAGATGCTGCTGGTCTCCTACGGCGGGGCTTTCGCAGGCTGGGTGATTTACAACAAGGTCACGCCGCTTGTCGCCCGCATCATCCAGATCAAAAACGAGCGCCGCCTGCAGGACATCGCGCGCCGTCAGGAAGAACTGGTCAGGAAATGGGGCGAGAAAGTCGTTTCGTGAGGTTTTCCGCGCGGCGGCGCTATATTTTTTCCATGATCGCGCAGTTGCGGCCGCCGTCCTTGGCCTTGTAAAGCTGCTCGTCCGCCTTGATGATCAGTTCGTCCAGCGCCCACGTGCCCTGCGTGACGGCGACGATGCCGAAGCTGGACGTGTAGGGGAGCCTTTGCGGCGCGCCGTCCGCGTCCGTATAGGGGCAGGGCGTGTCGGCGATGCACTTGCGGAAACGCTCGATGACCATCAGCGCCTCCTCCGGCGCCGTCTGCGGCAGGAAGATGGCGAATTCCTCGCCGCCGATCCGCCCCAGCGTGTCGTGGGAGCGGAGCGTCTTGCGCATGAGCGTGGTGTAGTGCTGCAGCACGAGGTCGCCGACCTTGTGGCCGTAGGTGTCGTTGACGGACTTGAAATGGTCAAGGTCCATGATCACCAGGGCGAAGGGGGTCTTGTGCCTTTTGTAATAGTCGAGGCCGGCGCGGGCGAGCTGCATGAAGGCGCGGCGGTTGTTGATGCCGGTCAGCATGTCGGTGAGGGCGAGGTGCAGGATGCTCTTGTGGTATTCGTCGAGGTTCCTGACCAGCGGGCGGAAGATGAAGGCCATCTCGAACATGAGCACCAGCAAAATGATGATGACGCCATAGAGCTGCAGGTTGTAGCCGCGGTTGATCTCGTCGATGACGCTGGCGCGGTATTGGCTGAGGGCCTGGTCGAGGTTGAGGCCGAGGATTCTCTGCTTGTCGGTCAGTGCGGAGAGGGCGGCGGCGGCTTTGGAGGTCTGTCCGGTGCGCTCGAAGATGCCGACGTTGCCCGCCATGTCGGCGAAGGCTGCCACGTTCCTGTCCAGAAGGTAGCGGGGATCGTGAAATATGGCGATCATGGCGGCGCTGCCGGAGGCGTCGATCTCGGCGAGCTTTTCCTTCAGTTCGTTGATGACGCCGCCGAGCAGGTTGTCGTCGAAGGAGTTTCCGGTGGCGCGGAAAGTCGAGGCCTGCGCCGCCACGGCGTCGACGAGCGAACGCAGGTTGGTGATCATGAAGGTGACGTTGGCGTTTTCGCGCTGGCGCGAGGTGATGTGGGCGGTGACGACGTGCCCGAGGATGGAGACCAGCGCGATGATGCTGAAGGCCGTGAGGTAGGCGCGCGTCAGGCTTTGCAGCCGGACGTCCTTTTTCTGCAGGCTGTGGCCGATCCGGGAGGGAAAAAGCGCGCTGACCTCCGACAGGGAATCCCTGCCTTTTTTCCGCGCCGCGGGGGCGTGGTTCGCACCGTCCTGTCCTGCTTTGTCGAGATCTTCCGTCATGCAAGCTCCCCGGCCTTTTTATAGCGCGATTTGCCCGAAATGGCAATGATGCGGCAGGGGCGCGCCCGCCCTTCAGAAGAAGAAGCGCATGGCCTTTTTTGCCTGCGGCGGCGGCTTTTTGATCGGCGCAGTGGCCCTTTTCAGGAAATCCGCGGCCTTGGGATCGGCCTTTTGCAGCAGAGGCAGGAGATTTTTCCGTACCTCGGCATGGTAATCGTTCAGCCATTTCAATTCGTTGGGCGTGAGCAGGGCGGCATCGACCAGGTTGCGGTCGATCGGCGCCATGGTCAGGGTTTTGAAGGCGAGCAAATCGCGGCCTTCCTTGTCCTTGCGCCCCGTATCGACGACGACGACGAGGCTTTCGATGCGGATGCCATAAGCCCCTTCCTTGTAATAGCCCGGCTCGTTCGACAGAATCATCCCCGCCTGCATCGGCACGGTGGTGTTGGCCGAGGAAATGCTGCACGGGCCTTCATGCACCGAAAGGTAGCTGCCGACGCCGTGGCCTGTGCCGTGGGCGTAGTCGAGGCCGACGGATTTAAGCGCGGCGCGGGCTTTTTCATCGAGCTTGTCGCCGGTGGTGCCGGCGGGGAACTCCGCCATGGCGACCTGAATGTGGCCCTTGAGCACGCGGGTGAAGTTTTCCTTCATCTCGCCGGTGGGCGGCGAGAGGGCGATGGCGCGGGTGATGTCGGTCGTGCCGTCGAGATATTGCGCGCCGGAATCGACGAGATAGACCGGGCCGGCGTCGAGCTTCTGGCTGGTCGCGGGCGTGGAGTGATAGTGGATGATCGCGCCGTTGCCGCCCGCGCCGGAGATGGTGTCGAAGCTGAGGCCGCGGAACTTGTCGTTCTCCGCGCGGAACTTTTGCAGCAGGTCGGAAGCGGAGATCTCGTCGTATTTCGCGGCCGCGCCCTGTTCCGACACGGCGGCGAGGAAGCGCGTCAGCGCCGCGCCGTCGCGGATGTGGCATGCCGTCATGCCTTCGATCTCGACGTCGTTCTTGAGCGCCTTCATCAGTTGCAGCGGGCTGCGCTCGGAAACGACCTTGCCGCCGTTGTCGGCGACGGTGTTCTGCACCTTGACGGGCGCCGTGTTCGGATCGACCCAGACGGTCTTGCCCTGTTTGCCGAGGGCTTTCAGGCCGTTTTCGAATTCCGCGATGTCGTGCAGGCGCACATCCGCGCCGATCCATTTTTGCGTCTCGCCGGTGACTTTGCTGCGGTCGATGTACCAGTCGACGCTGCCGTCCTTATGCGCGATGGCGTAGGAGAGCGCGAAAGGCGTGCAGGGCACGTCTCCGCCGCGCACGTTGAGGAGCCAGCAGGTTTCCTCCGGCAGGGCGATGGCGAGCGCGTCCGCGCCCTTGGCGGAAAGGACGTCGGCGAGGTCGTCGCGCTTGTCTTCGGAAGATTTCCCCGCGTATTCCAGCGGCTGCGGCACGGCAGGCGAGACGGGCGCCGCCGGACGGTTCTGCCATGCGGCGTCGAGCGGGTTGCTGTCGACGTAAACGAGGATGCCGCCCGCCTTGTCGACCGCGTCCTTGACGGCCTTGACTTCGTTCGCGCTCATGATCCACGGGTCGATGCCGAAGGACGCGCCCTTGGGCAGGTTCTTCTCGATCCATTCGGTCGGGCGCATGGTCGGCGTCGGCTGCTGGTCTGCGGCGGTGCTGCAAATGTCGAAATCCTTTTTGTTCACCTGCTTGCGCGCGGCGAGCGTGTAGCGGCCGTCGGTGAAGAAGCCGGCCTTCTTTTCGAGCACGACGGCGACGCCGGCGGAACCGGTAAAGCCCGTCGCCCACTTGAGACGCTCGGAGCGGGCGGGGACGTATTCGCCGTGGAATTCGTCGGCGCGGGGGATGTAAAACCCTTCGATGTTGCGCCTCTTCATTTCGGCGCGGAGCGCGGCGAGCCTGTCCTGCTGCGGCGCGGACGTTTCGGCGGCGAGTTGGTTTTTGAGCGCTGTCAGCTGTTCGGCGACGTTTTTGTTCGCGGCGGCCTTGAAAAGAGTGAGCCAGAGATCCGGCGCGGCGATGTCTTCCGGCGCGGCGAGGACGCCCCTGAGCGTCGCCTTGACCGCGTCGAGCGGGCGCGTTTCGCCGGCGTCCTTCAGGAGTTTTTCGAGGTTTGCATCGCCTTTATACGCCATGTCCGTCTCCCTTTAAAAAATAATGCCCTGAAATTATATATCGCCGTCACCCGGAATTCCATCCTGGATGACGGCGATACTTTTTAGTATCCGAAAGCGGATGACTATTCGCCGTCGCGTTCTTTGCGTTTGCGCTCCAGCTTACGATAACGCCTCACGGCTTCAGACTTCTCGCGCGCTTTCTTGACCGACGGCTTTTCGTAGTGCCTGCGGATCTTCATTTCGCGGAAAAGGCCTTCGCGCTGCATCTTTTTCTTCAATGCGCGCAGAGCCTGATCGATGTTGTTATCGCGTACAACGACCTGTACGATGGTAATCACCCCTTTCTTATTCATAACTTTGTTGTTAATAACTATGCGTTTGTAGCATGGCGCGCCGGACATAAAAAGCGATATCTTTGGTCTCCAGAGCCGATGGGAGCAGTCTGCCACGAAATTATTAAAGTTCCGCCAATGATTATTGATTATGAAAAAAGAAATTAAGTTGCGCCGCCCCGTGTTCGTCCATTAACTTGTCTTTCTAGCAAAAAAAGGATCAGAATAGGCACATGCTCCGTCAGGTCACACTGGAAGACAAGTATACCGAGAAATCGGGCCGCATCTATCTGAACGGCCTGCAAGCGCTGGTGCGTATTCCGATCATGCAAAGGCAGTTGGACGCCGCGGCGGGGCTGAACACGGCGACGTTCATCTCCGGTTATCGCGGTTCGCCCCTGGGCGGGCTGGACATGGCGCTGCAATCCGCGCAGAAATACCTCGACGAAAACCACATCAAGTTCGTGCCGGGCATCAACGAAGACCTCGGCGCGACCGCCGTTTGGGGCAGCCAGCAACTCAATCTCGGCCCCGGCGCGCAGTATGACGGCGTCGTCGGCATCTGGTATGGCAAGGGCCCCGGCGTCGACCGCTCGATCGACGCGCTGAAACACGCCAACGCCGCGGGCAGTTCCAAACACGGCGGCGTGCTCGCGCTGGCGGGGGACGACCATGCCTGCAAATCCTCGACCTTCCCGCATCAGTCGGAGCAGGCCTTCGTCCATGCCATGATCCCCGTTTTGAATCCGGCCGGTATCGCCGACGCGCTGGAACTCGGTCTGCACGGCATCGCCATGTCGCGCTATTCCGGCTGCTGGACGGCGATGAAGGTCATCAGCGATTTTGCCGACAGTTCCGCTTCGGTCTTCTCCGATCCTTCGGCCTTGCAGTTCAAGACTCCGGCCGATTTCAACATGCCGCCCGAAGGGCTGAACATCCGCTGGTACGATCCGCCCGTGGCGCAGGAAGAGCGTCTGGTGACGCTGAAACTCCCCGCCGCCGCCGCTTATGCCCGCGCCAACGGCCTCGACAAATTCGTCATCAACCCGAATAAAAAGCGTATCGCCGTCGTCGCCACCGGCAAGGCCTTCATGGACACGATGCAGGCGCTGGAAGATCTGGGCATCACCAAGAGCCGCGCC
>JAGXAX010000317.1 GCA_018971405.1 Alphaproteobacteria bacterium
GAGCGGTTGACGAATTTCATCTTCTCCTGCCAGATGCGCTTTTTCTGCGCCTGGTCGTGGGCGCGGCGCGCGGCATGGCGGCGGTCGGGGCCGGTGTAACCGTCGGAAACCACGTTGCCGCCGCCGTCGCGCTGCGGCGGCCGGGCGCGGCGGTCGGATTTCCGGCGCCGCTCGGACGGATCGGCCTTCTCCAGCGCGGCGAGCGCCTGCATCACCGCGGCGATCTGCGGCTTCTGCGCGACGCGCACCTGCTTCCAGCGCAATTCCGCCAGCGGCTGGGCGACCGCCTTGCTGATGCAGACAGCTTCGAGACGGCGGCTCTCGCCGTCCAGCCCGCTTTGCCGGAGGAGTTTTACGAAGTTCATCGCCGTGCGGGCGGAAAAGAGCATCACGACATCTATCCCTCCCGCCTTAAGCGCCGCCGTCACGTCGCCGGGCAGCGTTTCCGTCAGCGCGGCCTTGTAAACGGGGCGGCGCACCACGCTGCACCCCGTCCCCTCGAGCGCGGCGGAGATGTCGTCCGGCGTGTCGGCGCTGCAGGGGTGGAGGAGCTTTTTCAAATTTCGTTTCGGCGCTTCTTCCTTCACCAGCGCGGCAACGGCGGCGCTGTTGCCCTTGGCGGAGAGGACCTGCGCGAAGCCCGCTTTCGCCGCGGCGGCGGCGGTCGCGTCGCCCACGGCCAGCACCGGCAGGTCGCGCGCGGGCGTGAGGGCCGAGAAATGCCGCACCCCTTCGATGCTGGTGAAGACCAGCGCCTGATATTCGGCAAGGTCGGGGAAGGCGGCCTCGACCCCGACATATTCCATCATCGGCGCGACGAAGGCCATATGCCCCCGCGCGCGGAGCTTTTCCGCGAACTCCTCCGCAGCCGGCTGCGGGCGTGTGACGAGAACCGAACGCATGGCGTTTTCTATCCATCCCCCTTCCGGCATTATCGCCCTACCCGCAGCTTCAGGGCAAGCGCGATCCGCGGCCGGCGCGGCTTTTCAAAAAAGGCGCGGACGTTCTTTCCCGCGCGGCGTTTTGCCGTAAACCGGCTTCGCGGCGGCAGCCGTCACAACAGCCTGAGAATATTGAGGTCCCGATCGTATTCGAACGCGATCTCCGCCTCTGCCTGCTGCGCCTTCAGGATCTTCTCGCGCATTTCAGGCGCACCGGGAGAAGCCGGCAGGGAAAAATACCCGTCGTGCAGGGCAAAGGCCACGAGAAACTCCCCGTCCTCCTCGCGCACGCGCTGCACTTTGCTCCTGGAGCGTAACGTCTGCATGGCTTCTCCCTATCTGTTGACGTATGCCGGCGGCGGTTTTGGCTTCTGCGCGGACGCGCCCCCCTGCACCGCGGAAACCCACGTCTTGCCCTGCTGGGAAAAGCCATACGGCCGCATGTCGCAGAACCGTTGGCGGACGGGCGTCGGGAAAAGAACGCGCTGCGAAAACCCCTGAAGCTTGAGATAACGGTGCATTGTGTCTCTTGCGTGCCCATCCGCATCGATCCAGCGCTGGTGCGGGGTGTAGTCTCCCGGATATCCTTTCGGCGGCGCGCCGAAAGGCGCGATTTGCAGTTTTTCCGGCTGTGCGTGGATCATCTTCCCCCACTCCTGCAAGGTGACGGGGCCATCGAACAGGCCGGGGTCGAAGACCATATCCTCGGCTTTGCCGTCCGGCATCCGCACGGCCAGCGCGGGCGCGACGTGCCAGCCCCACCGCACCCTCTTCCCATCCGGCATATCGACGTAAAGATAACTCCCGCCTTCAAACGCCCAGGCTTTCTGCGGCGCGAGGCCGCGCTCCGTCATCTCCCGGCACATCAACTGCGCGCGCGCATAGCAGCCGTCCTGCGCATAACCGAAAGCGATGTCGGGTCTGTCGGCCAGCTCGTCGAACAGCACCATCGCGTCTTCGAGGGAAACGGCTTCCGCCGGCGGAGGAGCGCCGGCGCTGATCCGCATAATCTGGTTGAATGCGCCCCTCAGATTTTCCATTGTCATAGCATATATTTTCGTATATGCGAATTAACATCCGGTAAATCTTTTTATTTTCAAATATTTACTGGCCTCAGACCGCCAGATACCCTTCCGGCAGCCGCGCTTTCAATTCCCGTCCGGCCTTGCGTCCGAGC
>JAGXAX010000318.1 GCA_018971405.1 Alphaproteobacteria bacterium
AATGGCGACGCTGCTGCTCAGCAGTTTGGCGAGGGAATCCGTCACCGCATTGGCCGTTTCCGGCGACATCAGGGCATCGGCCGCCATGCTTTCCTTTTCCCCGAGGCCTTCTTGCCTGTGAGCGGGTTTTTCTTTTTCAGGAGTTTTTTCATTTTCTGTCATGAGGATATCCATCATTTCTATTGTAGCAGATGAGAAAGATTCCGGATCCGCCTTTTCGGACAGGTCAAGCGGCGCCGCGGTGTTGCCGACCGGTTCGGCGATGTCCGGCGTGAGGGAGAGGGGTTCCGCCATGGCGGGCGCGGGTTGCGGCGCTTCCGGCGCCAGCGAAAGAACGGACGGCGGCACGGGCGCCTCCGGCTCCGGCGTCAGCGAAAGGTCGGATGCGGGAATATCCTTTTCCTTGACGGCTTCAAGCGTCGTTTCAGCCGTAGGCGCCGCCTCTTCGGTATCTTCGGAGATGATCTGGCGGATAGACTCCAGAATTTCCTCGATAGAGGGCTCCTGCTCTGCTTTTGCTCCGGCCATGGTCAAGCGGTTACCTGATTCACTTAAATGATATAATTATAGGACGTTAGGGGATTATGATTGAAAAAGCGAGTCAGTTTATTCACTTATCCCCATGAAACCGCCGGACAAAAATCTATTATTAAAGTTCTGGAAAATTTTCAGCGGGGGAAACCGCTGCAATTCCGTGCTTATGGCAGGCGGACGGCGGCGAAATGCGCCATGCCGGCTCTGATATCTTCCGGCGTTTTTCCCTGTTCGCGCATGTGCTGCAGCGTCACGGAGTGGTTGCGCTTGGCGAAGCGCCTGCCCGCGTCGTCCAGCAGCAGCGGGTGGTGGTGCCAGACGGGAACATTTAACCTGAGCAGGTGCTGCAGCAGCCGGTGGAGATGCGAGGCGTGGAACAGGTCTTCGCCGCGGGTCACGCATGTGACGCCCTGCAGATGGTCGTCAATCGTGACGCAAAGATGATAGCTCGCGGGCGTGTCCTTGCGGGCGAGGACGACGTCGCCGAGGATTTCGGGATGCGCCGCCTGCCTGCCTTGCGCGATATCCTCCCAGAAGAGCGGCGCGGCAAGGCGCGACAGGGCCGCCGTCATGTCGAGGCGCAGGGCGTAAGTGTTGCCCGCCGCGATGCGGTCGTTTCTCTCGCTTGCGGAAAGGCCGCGGCAGAGGCCGGGATAGAGCGCGCCTTCCGGCCCGTGCGGCGCCGCGGGGGCGCGGGCGATCTCCTCCTGAATGTCGCGGCGCGAGCAGAAGCAGGGGTAGAGCAGCCCTGCGGCCTCAAGCCGTCCGAGCGCGGCACGGTAATCGTCCATATGTTCGGACTGTTTGCGCACCGGCTCTTCCCATGTCAGGCCGAGCCAGCGCAAGTCCTCCGTGATGCCCTGCGCGTATTCGGGGCGACAGCGCGTCGCGTCTATATCTTCAAGGCGCAGGATGAAGCGTCCGCCGCTCTCCGAGGCCTTGCGATGGGCGAAGAGCGCGGAATAGGCGTGGCCGATATGCAGGCATCCCGTCGGGGAAGGCGCGAAGCGCGTCACGATACCGTCCGGGCGCGGGGGCATGTGCGGCGCGGCGGCCATGGAGGAAAGGTCAGCGCTGCTCGTTCATGGCCAGCCGGACGAAGCCGTCCGTGCGCGAAGCGACGCGGGAGGCGCCCGTGATCTCGCGGACATGGCGCCGGAAGGCGACGAGCGTGCGCCCGTGGAGGCTTTTCCCGAAGGCGGGCAGATGCACGGTCAGCGGGTTGCGCTGGCGGTTGTCGACCAGAATTTCGAAGTGCAGGTGCGGACCCGTCGCGTGGCCGGTCATGCCGACGTAGCCGATCACCTCGCCCTGCTTGACGCGCGAGCCGGCGTGCAGGCCTTTTGCGAAGCGCGACATGTGGCCGTAGGCGGTCGAGAGGTCGCGGCTGTGGCGGATGCGGATATAGCGCCCGTAGCCGCCGTACCAGCCGATCTTCGCGATCACGCCGTCGCCCGCGGCCATGATGGGGCTGCCCGTGTCCGCGGCGTAGTCCACGCCCGGATGGAAGCCCCTGCGCCCCGAGATAGGGTCGACCCGCGGGCCGAAATCGGACGAAATCCACGCATGGCGGATCGGCCGCC
>JAGXAX010000319.1 GCA_018971405.1 Alphaproteobacteria bacterium
GCTGCGGTTGCGCGGGCTGCTGCGGCTGGGAAACGGGCGGCGACGGCGGAATCGACGGCGCAGGCGTTTGCGGCGCGGATGGCGGCGCTATTTCGGGCGCCTTTTGCGGCGGCGCTTCGGGGGCCGTCGGCGGCGCGATTTGCGGCGCGGACGGCGGCATCATTTTCGGCTCCGCGGGCGGCTGCGTCTGCTCTATCCGCGGCGCGGACTGCGCGACGGCGTTCGCAGCCTTTTTCGCGGCATCGCCCGTCTCCTTGCCCAGCTTATCGAGATCGACCTTGTTCAGCTTCACAGCGATGCTGCTGCCGTGGTCCTCGATGATGCCGTTCAGGTTGAAGAGGTTCTTGTTCGTCCAGGCCAGCGTCTTGTTAAGGACCGGAACGGTGTAGGAATTCGTCGCCCAGTCCGGAAACGCGGCCGGCGTGATGAGGTAGAAGCAGGCGGCATAGACGGCGAAGACCAGCAAAAATCCGCGCAAAAACCCGAAAACGCCGCCGAGAAGGCGGTCCACGACGGTCAGCCCCGCGTCCTGTATCGCGCGCGTGACGAGGATGCGCGCCATGATCATCAGCCCGAAAACAAGCAGGAAAACGCCGCCGTAAGCCACGATGTCAGCGGCCATCGAGGGTTTCAGCAGCCCCGCGATGCTCGCCTTCTCGTGCCCGCCGGTCGCGCCCAGCCATTTATCCAGCCCCGGCACGAGGAAATGCCCGCTCGTATAGGTCACGAAAACCGCCAGAAAAAATCCGGCGAGAATGAAGAACTCGCGGATAACGCCCCGCAAGTAGGATGTCACGGTCGAAAGCAGGATGATGACGAGAATGGCGATGTCGAAAGCATGTGGTGTCATGTGTTTTTCAGTCCTCCGTAAATAAAGGCAGCATGTCCTTGAGATGTTGCACTTGCGTCAGGCGCAGGTCGCCCTGTTTTTTGCTCATTTTCGCGTGATGCGGGATCAGCGCGTGCTTGAATCCGAGTTTGGCGGCCTCTTTCAGCCGCGCGTCGGCCTGCCCGACGTTGCGCGCCTCGCCCGACAAACCGATCTCGCCGAAAATCACCATGCCCTCCGGCACCGGCACGCCGGAAAGCGAACTCGCCAAAGCGGCGGCGACGGCGAGATCGGCCGCCGGTTCCGTCACGCGCAGGCCGCCCGCAACGTTGAGGTAAACGTCGTTCGGACCGATGGCGACGCCGCAGCGCGCCTCCAGCACCGCCAGCACCATGGCGAGCCTTGCTGAGTCCCAGCCGATGACGGCGCGGCGCGGCGTGCCGAGCGGCGACGGCGCGACCAATGCCTGCACCTCGACCAGCACGGGGCGCGTGCCTTCCATGCCTGCGAACACGGCGCTGCCGGAAATCTGCTCGCTGCGCTGCGAGAGAAACAGCGCCGACGGGTTTTCGACTTCCTGCAACCCGAGTTCGCCCATTTCAAACACGCCGATCTCGTCGGTCGGGCCGAAGCGGTTTTTCACCGCGCGCAGAATGCGGAACGTATGCCCGCGGTCGCCCTCGAAATACAAAACCGTATCCACCATGTGCTCCAGCACGCGCGGCCCCGCGATCTGCCCGTCTTTCGTCACATGGCCGACGATCAGAAGGCACGTGCCGCTGCGCTTGGCGGCGCGGATCAACTCCTGCGCCGAGGCGCGCACCTGCGCGACCGTTCCCGGCGCGGAGTCGAGATTGTCGAGATACATCGTCTGGATGGAGTCGATGACCACGACGTCGAATTTCTCGTCACCCATGGTGGCGATGATGTCGCGCACCGAGGTCGCGGCGGCGAGGTTGACCGGCGCCGCGGCAAGGCCAAGACGCATGGCGCGCATCCGCACCTGATCAATCGACTCCTCGCCGGAGACATAAGCGCATTTCGATCCTGCCGCCAGCTTTGCGACGGCCTGCAGCAGGATGGTTGATTTGCCGATGCCGGGATCGCCGCCGATCAGGATGGCGGAACCCGCGACCAGCCCGCCGCCGGTGACGCGGTCCAGCTCGTTGATGCCCGTGGTGCGGCGCGGCGGCGACGCGGAAACGCCGGAGAGCGGCGCGAAAGAAATGACCCGCCCCTTGCCCGCGCCGAGGCCGCGCGGCGGCGCGGCGGCGGGA
>JAGXAX010000320.1 GCA_018971405.1 Alphaproteobacteria bacterium
GGAAAAAGCGCTTCATAATATTTGGCAACATGGAATTGTCCGCCGACAATCGACACCTTCGCGTTTCGATAATATCTGTCTGTAACACTTTAGATATAAAGCGTATTCTTTTCGTATTTTATTGTCCAGACAGCTTTTAAAAAACGGCCTGAAAAACCCAAAAAAACGGGAGCCTGTGGATAATTCCGCGTCCGGCGCTTTTGAATCCGTTTGACCTGCGGTTGCAGCGGATTTTATGATGGAAGCACCGGAAAAGCCATTTCATATGCGACTGTTTGAGAGATACAACATTATGTCATCTACAGGCGAAGACAGGCTGTCGCCGCCGGACGGAACGGGGGTCGGCGTGCTGACCCGCACCCACACAAAAACAAAAAAGCCCGCGATGTACAGGGTTCTTTTGTTAAACGACGACTTCACGCCGATGGAGTTCGTCATTCATATATTGGAAAGGTTTTTCGGCAAGAATAGGGAAGAGGCGACGGAGGTCATGTTTCAGGTGCACCGTCGCGGCGTCGGGGTCTGCGGGGTCTATACGTATGAAGTTGCGGAGACGAAGGTCGGTCAGGTGATGGATTACGCCCGCAAGAACGAGCATCCTTTACAGTGCACGATGGAGAAAGAATAATGTTGTCACGCAACCTTGAACAGACGCTGCACCGGGCCCTGGCTTACGCCAACGCGCGCCGCCACGAATTCGCGACGCTGGAGCATTTGCTGCTGGCGCTGACGGAAGACCAGGACGCCGTCGCGGTGATGCGCGCCTGCGGCGTGGACATCGAGAGCCTGCGGCAGGGACTGAACCATTACATCGACGCGGAGATGCAGAACCTCGTACACCCCGGCGCGGATGAGGCCAAGCCGACGTCGAGCTTCCAGCGCGTGCTGCAACGCGCCGCGATCCACGTGCAATCGTCGGGACGCGAGGAGGTGACGGGGGCGAACGTGCTGGTGGCGCTGTTCTCCGAGCGCGAGAGCAACGCCGTCTTCATGCTGCAGGAGCAGGAGATGACGCGCTTCGACGCGGTGAACTACATCTCCCACGGCATCGCCAAGGTGCCGGGCGCGAACGAGACGCGGACGACCGAGGGCGCGGACGAGGACGCTTCCGAAGAGAGCATGATCAAGAAGGGGCGCGAGGCGCTCGACGCCTATTGCGTCAATCTCAACAACAAGGCGATCAAGGGCGGCATCGACCCGCTGATCGGCCGCGAGCACGAAGTTGACCGCACCATTCAAATTCTCTGCCGCCGCACCAAGAACAATCCTTTGTATGTGGGCGACCCCGGCGTGGGCAAAACGGCGATCGCCGAAGGCCTCGCCCGCCGCATCACCGAGGGCGCGGTGCCGGAAGTCTTGAAAGGCTGCACGATCTACGCGCTTGATATGGGGTCTTTGCTCGCCGGCACGCGCTATCGCGGCGATTTTGAGGAGCGCATCAAGTCGGTGCTGACGGAATTGCAGGCGGTCGAGGGCGCGATTTTGTTCATCGACGAAATCCACACTGTCATCGGCGCGGGCGCGACCTCCGGCGGCGCGATGGATGCTTCCAACCTTCTGAAGCCGTCGCTCTCCAACGGCAGCTTGCGCTGCATCGGCTCGACGACATATAAAGAATACCGCAACCATTTCGAAAAAGACCGCGCGCTGGTGCGCCGCTTCCAGAAGATCGACGTGCACGAGCCGTCGCAGGACGACGCTTTCCGCATTCTCAAAGGACTGAAGTCTTATTACGAAGAGCATCACAAGGTGCATTATTCCGAAGAGGCCCTGCGCGCGGCGGTCGATTTGTCGGTGCGCTACATCGGCGACCGCAAGCTGCCGGACAAGGCGATCGACGTGATTGACGAGGCGGGCGCGGCGCAGATGCTTTTCCCTGAGGATAAGCGCAAGAAGAATATCTCGGTGAAGGACATCGAGGCGATCGTCGCCAAAATCGCGCGCATCCCGCCCAAGACGGTCACCAAGGACGACAAGGAACTGCTCTCCAATCTGGAACGCGACCTCACGACGATGGTCTTCGGACAGGACCCCGCCATCATGGCGCTCTCCGCC